>CAYHRR010000001.1:0-29928 GCA_964358875.1 uncultured Planctomycetaceae bacterium
CGAGACGCTCGGCGGTGTGTTCACGCGCTTGATCGAACGCAACACGACGATTCCGACCTCGAAGAGCCAGATCTTCTCGACGGCCGCCGACAGCCAGCCGTCGGTCGACATCCACGTGCTCCAGGGTGATCGGGAATTCGCCAAGGACAACCGCACGCTGGGCAAGTTCCAGTTGGACGGCATTCCGATGGCGCGGCGCGGCGAGCCGCAGATCGAGGTTTCGTTCGACATCGACGCCAACGGCATCGTGCAAGTGCGAGCGAAGGACAAGAGCACCGGCAAGGAGCAGCACATTCGCATCGAGTCCTCATCGGGCTTGTCGAAGGAAGAGGTCGAGCGCATGCGTCGCGATGCCGAGGCGCACGCGAGCGAAGACAAGGCGCGGCGCGAAGTCGTCGACCTGAAGAACCAAGGCGACGCACTCGTGCACGAGGCGGACAAGCAACTCGCCGAGCACAAGGCCAAGCTCCCCGACGCCGACGTCAAGGCCGTCGAGGCTGCGCGCGACACGCTCAAGAGCGCGCTGACGAAGGAAGACAAGGAAGCGTTGACCAGCGGGCTGTCGACACTGAGCGCGGCGCTCCAAAAAATCGCCGAGTTGGTGCACAAGAGCCAAGCTGCGGGCGCTCAGCCGCCGCCCGCGGGCAACGGTCCGCAGTCGGGCGCGCAGGAGTCGACCTCCAAGTCGAGCTCCGGCGACGAACCGGTCGACGCCGACTTCGAAGTGAAGCACTGACCACAAGCGCACACGCACCGCCAACAAGTCGCACGGCCCGCTCCGAGATCGGAGCGGGCCGTGCGCGTTCCCGGAGTGCTGCGCGGCGCTCGCCATGGCGGAACGACGCTTGCTGTGCGCGCGCGGCCTTCGTTGAGCGACGTCGACGGCGCGGCTACTGTTCTTGCCCCTGTGATCACCGTAAATGCACTGACGCGCCGTTTCGGCCACCACACCGCGATCGACAACCTCGGGTTTCACCTCGAGCGCGGCGAGGTCGTCGGATTCCTCGGCCCCAATGGCGCCGGCAAGTCGACCACGATGCGGATCCTCGCGGGCTACTTGCCCGCGACCTCAGGATCGGCGCAGGTTGCCGGGTTCGACGTGCTGCGCCAGTCAATGGAGGTGCGCAAGCGCATCGGCTATCTGCCGGAGTCCGTGCCGCTCTACACCGAGCACCGCGTCGTCGAGATGATGCAGTTCCAAGCGCGCCTGCACGGCATGCGCGGACCGGGCGCTCGCAAACGCACGCAGGAGATCCTCGAGCGCGTCGGCATCGCCGATCGTTCCGACGTGATCATCGGCAAACTCTCGCGCGGACAGCGCCAACGCGTCGGTCTCGCTGTCGCGCTCCTGCCCAATCCCGAAGTGCTGATCCTCGACGAGCCCACCAGCGGCCTCGATCCGCTGCAACGCCTGGAGATTCGCAAGCTGCTGCTCGAACTCGCGCGCGAGCACACGGTGTTGCTTTCGTCGCACATCCTGCCGGAGATCGAAGCGGTTTGTCCGCGCGTGATCATCCTTTCCAAAGGGCGCATCGCCGCCGACGGAACCAAGGACGAACTCGTGCGCACGCTCGGCGGTGGGAGCCATGTGCGCCTCGAGGCGTTCGTTCCCGATGCCGCGGCGGCGCTGCGCATGTTGCAAACAACGCGCGGCGTCGCGTCCGTCGTCGACTGCGGATTGCTCGGCATCCACCGCGTTTTCGAGATCCTGTGCAACGACGACCTGCGCGAGGACATCGGCGCCCTGGCGCACGCCAAGCATTGGGCGATTCGCGAATTGTCGTGGCGCAAGCCGAGCCTCGAGGAATTGTTCGCACGCATCGCACTCGACCTTCCCGCGATCGTCGAGTCGACGAACGCCGCGACACTGCGTGCCGTGGCCGCGCCGACCCAGGCGCTGCACGTCGAACTGCAGCAGCACATTCCGCTCGGCGTGACAGGTGTCGAAGCGAAGGCGGGCAAGGTGCTCTACAACCTCAACCCCTTCGACGGAGGCGCGGCGCGCGACTTGTCGCGACCGAAGGCCGTCGACGAATCCGGCCCCGGCGACACCCACAGCGCATGAGTGGTTTTTGGACGATCTACCGGCGCGAACTTGCCGGGCTGTTCCTCTCGCCGCTGGCCTGGGCGCTGCTGTGCCTCGCGTTGCTCGTCAACGGCGTGCTCTTCGCTCAGGTCTACATGCCGCTCCTCCAAGGCGACATCGATTTGGCGCTGGCCTACACCTTCGGTCGCGGCATGCCGTTTTGGTTGCTGCTCGTCGTGCTGCCGCCGCTCTTGACGATGCGCATGATCAGCGAGGAAGCGCGCAGCGGTGTGCTCGAGTTTCTCTTGACCGCGCCGGTCGCGGATTTCGCCGTGGTACTCGGCAAGCTCGCCGCGGCGACGACGTTGATGGCCTTGCTGTGGTCGAGCGCCTTCGTCTACGCCTTCGCGTCGCAGGCGCTCGGCACGCCTCCGGATTGGCCGCCCGTCGTGTCGCTGTTTCTCGGTGCAACGCTGGTGTCGGCGTTGTTCTGCGCTCTTGGACTCGCGATGAGCGCGGCGACGAACACACCGCTGCTCGCTGCGTTCTTGTCGGTGGTCGCGACAAGCGCGCTGTTGATGTTGCAGATGCTCGACGTCGTGCTGCCGTTCCCACCCGGGCATTGGGTGCGCGTCACGCTCGGCCACATGAAGATCGCGACGCAGTTCGACGGCTCGTTCGGTCGCGGATTGCTCGACTCCAAACACATCGTTCAGTACGGAGCGTGGACCGGGTTCTTCGCGTTCCTGGCGACGCGCTTGCTGGAGACCCGCCGATGGCGCTGAACGAGCCGCGCGCCACCGGAGTCGGTCGCTGGACACGCGCCGCGATTTCGTCGCAGGTGACGCTCGCCGTCGCACTAGCACTCGTCGCGGCGACGCTGTTGACCTGGTTGTCGGCGCGCCCAGGCTTGCGCGCGCGCCTCGATCTCACGGCCTTCAAGTCGAACACGCTCGATCCCGCGCTCACGGACTTGATCGAGAAGCTCCCGGAGCGCGCATCGATCGAGGCGTTTTTCAGTCCCGTCGACGCACCCTTGAACCTCGTCGCAGCCGAAGCGCAGGGACGCATGCAAGAGCTGCTGCATCTCGTGCGCACCCAGTTCAACGATCGCGTGCAGGTCGTCATTCACGACACGTCGGAGGTCGCCAAGGCCGCGGCGCGCATGAACGAACTCGGATTGCAGAACGAAGACAACGTCGTCGTGGTTCAGCAGGGCGAGCGCAAGGCCGTGTTGCACTTGTTGCGCGACCTCGCGCGCGTCAACCCGGGCAATCCGGCGATGAAGATCGGGCCGTCGCTCGAAAGTTTTCGCGGTGAGGAAGCGCTCGGAAACGCCTTGCTGCGTGTTTCGGTGCAAGACCTGCCGCGGGTTTGGTTCACGCGCGGCCACGGCGAGCGCGAACTCTCCGAGATCGATCGTGCCGACGGCCTCGGTCGCTTGCGCAACGCTCTCGCCGCCGACGGTTTGTCGATCGAGTCGTGGGACAGCGCGAAGTTCCCGCGCATTCCCGACGCGGTCGTCGCCGTCGCGATCGTCGACGCGCGCCAGCCCTTGCAGCCCGCCGAGTTCGAGGCTTTGCGCGCCTTCGTCGATCGTGGTGGACGCTTGTTGACCACGGCGACGACCGCCACCGCTGCCTTCGAAGCGGGTGGGGGCACCGAGGATCTGCTGCGCAAGTACGGCATCAAGACGCTGAGCGGTTTCATCGCGCAGGTGGTTCCCGATGCGACGGGTGCGTTGCATGCGGGCGTGCCGGAATGCTCGACCTTGTACGTCGATCCGATCAAAGGCCACGACATCACCGACCCGCTGTTCCGCTCCGGCAAGCGCGTGACGATGCCCGCCGTGCGCGCCTTCGAGCGCGGCACGACGCCGAAGAACAGCCTGCTCGCGGACCTTTTGATCAGCCAGCCGCGAACGACCTGGCGCGACATCGCGGGACCGCGCGGTGAGGGCGATTGGCGTCCCGGCGACCAGGAAGAGCCCGGCCCGTTCTCGGTCGCGGTCGCGCTGCGTTTTCCGGCGCCGAGCGCCGACACCGCGGCCCAACAGGGGCCGGGGTTGGAACAAGCCGAGTCGCGCATCCTCGCGCTCGGTTCCTCCGACGCGCTGTGCAACGCGACCTTCGAGCGCAACCTCGACTTCATCCTCAACGCCTTCAATTGGCTGGCGTCGCGTGAGCAACGCCTCGTGATTCGCCCGCGCGTCGAGCAGGTGCGCACGCTCAACGTGCAGGACAAGTCGACCGTGCGCTGGTTGAGCCTCGTCACATGTGTCGTGATGCCCGGCCTGTGTGCCTTGCTCGGCTTCGTCCTCGCTTGGACGCGACGGAGGTGACGGTTGAACCTGCGCACATTGCTCTTGTTGCTCGTCGGAGTGGCCGCACTCGGAACCCTGGCCTGGTGGCAGAGTGCTCGTGATCGCGAGGCCGAACGCGCCGTGGATGCGGCGCTGCTCGAGGGCTTCGACGTCTCGCGCGTCACCGCGCTGCGCGTCGACAATCTCGAACGCTCGCTGCAAATGCGCATCGAGCGCGCTGCCGACGGTGAGTGGCAGATCGTCGATCCCGTGCATTCACCGGCCGAGCCTGCGTTGATCGAGTTCTTGTTCGACGCGCTGAGCACTCAGACCGCGAAGTCCGTCGCCAACGACGATCCGAAGAAGATCGCGCTCGATCCGCCGCGCGTCGTGCTCGAGATCGAGGAGACGGTCGCGGGCGCAGCGCGCACACGCCGCATCGAAATCGGCGCGGTAGATCTCGACGGGCAACGCGTGTACGTGCGCACCGAGGGCCGCATCGCGCGCACGGAACGCGGGCTGGAGACGATCTTCGATCGCGATCTCGGCGAGTGGCGCTCGCACAGCTTGATGCGCTTCGTTCCGCGCGATGTCGTCGAGGTGCACCGTCGCGGCGCGCTCGTGACGACCACCGCGCTCAGCGGCATCGACGTCGCCTTCGACGCCGTCGACGACGGCGGGTGGCAAGCGACGGCACCTTTCCAAGCGCGGCTCGATGAAGGCGCGATGCGCGGTTTCTTGCTCGGGCTGTCGGCGTTGCGAGTCCATGCCTTCGTCGATGAACCTGGCCCGCTGGACAAGCTCGGGCTGGATCCGCCTTTGTTGACACTCGAGCTCCAACGCAGCAACGGACAGAAGCAAGTGCTGCGGCTGGCCCCTGAGCGCGCGGGCGAGACGTGGTTCGCGGTGTGCGACGATTCCCCGGTCGTGTTTCGCGTGACGAACGACACGGTGATGACGGTAGCCGCGCCGATCGAGGCGCTGCTCGACATCGATCTGGTGAAGGTCAAGCACGAGGAAGTCGCGCGCGTCGTGCTCGCACACGGCGACACGCTCACGACCTTCAAACGCAGCGGCCGCACCTGGAGCTTCGACGCCACGCGTGCCGGCGTGCCGGAGTTCACCGATGAACCCGCCGACGCCGAGGCGGTCGAGGAAGTGCTCGGACTCATCGAACGCACGCGCTTCTTGCAGCTCGTTCCCGAGCGCGCGTTGCGTGACGATGAGTTGACAGGCGCGCTGCACGTCGAAGTCGGCGGCGAACAGCAAGGCGGCGCGCTCGGTCCGCTGTGGAGGAGCACGGACGGCGCGGAAGGCGTGCTGTTCCGGCGCGACGGCGACTTGTTGACCGCGCTGATCGACAAGCGCGTGCTCGAAGCGGTGGGCCGTGCGCCGCAGACGTGGCGCAACCTCGAGCTGCACCGCATCCCTGAGATCGAGGTCGCACGCATCGAACTCGTTCAAGGCGGCGTCGAGCGCGTGTACGTGCGCAACGACAAGGGCAAGTGGTGTCGGCGCGACTCGACCGCGGAGGCGACGGAGTTCGCCAAGCTCGTCGACGGAATCCTCTCGATGCGCGCGTCCGAATTGTTGAAGCGCGGCTTCGACGACAAGCTCGAGCGTGAACTCGAGGTACGCGTCGTGCGCTACAGCGGCGACATGACCGCCTTCACACTCGGGGATTCGCGCGCTGCTGCGCACGGCACGCCGACGCCGAGCTACCGGACCGGTCAACGCTTCGCGCGCGTGACCACCGACCTCGCGGAGACGTTGCGCGGACTTCTAGCCCAGCCGTGAGCGCTCTTGTCGCTGCGCGCCGACGCACCTAGGCTGCCCTAACATCCCGCGAACTGCGGGCGTGCCGAGGGGAAGAACATGGCTGCGGGTCGCAAAGAGCAAGGTGGCGAGCGAGCGACGTCAGCGTCGGCAAGCCGCGGCGGTACGCGGCGTGCGCGTTCGGGAGCGAGTGCGCTGGATTTGGCGGACGCGCTGCGCGACGACCCCGAATTTGGTCCGCGCGTGTCGCACTGGGAGCGCCTCGCGGCGCGCGCGGAACGCAGCGTGCCTTTGCCGAGCACGCTCGATCCGCGGCTTTGCGCGTTGCTCGAAGCGCGCGGTCAGACGCGCCTCTACACGCACCAAGCGCGCGCCATCGAACTCGCCTTGCAGGGCAAGGACGTGCTCATCGCAACGCCGACGGCCTCCGGCAAGACGCTGTGCTACGTCGTGCCGCTGTTGCAGAAGCTGCTCGAGTCGCACGGCGACGCGCGCGCCATCGCGCTCTTCCCGACCAAGGCTCTGAGTCAGGACCAATCGACCAGTCTCAACGCGCAGATCGAGGCGTTGGGTGAGGCGTGGCACAGCTGCACCTACGACGGCGACACGCCGCCGTCGACGCGCCGCACGCTGCGCGATGCGGGCCACATCGTGCTCACGAATCCGTGGATGTTGCACGCCGGCATCTTGCCCAACCACGCCAAGTGGTCGGAGTTGTTCGCGAATCTGCGCGTCATCGTCATCGATGAAGTGCACACGCTGTCGGGAGTGTTCGGTTCGAGCGTCGCCAACGTGTTGCGCCGCTTGCTGCGCATCGCGGCGCACTACGGCTCGCGGCCGCAGTTCATCCTGTCCTCCGCGACGGTGCGCGACGGCGTCGAGCACGCGCGTCGTTTGACCGGGCGCACGGTTGAACTCGTCGACGATGACGGCTCGCCGTCCGGTGAGCGCGTGTTCGCGGTCTACAACCCGCCGATGCTCGATCCCGTCGCTGGCCTGCGCGCCAACGCGCTCGAGGAAGCACGGCGCCTAGCCCCGCGCCTGTGCGGCCCCACGCATCAGACGATTTTTTTCTGCGGCCGGCGCACCTCCGTCGAAGTGTTGACGCGCTACTTGAAGGAGAGTGCGCACGAACTCGGGCTCGAGCCCGATGAGATCCGCGGCTATCGCGGCGGCTATCTGCCCTTGCATCGACGCGAGATCGAGTCGGGATTGCGCGACGGAACCGTCAAGGTCGTCGTGTCCACGAACGCCTTGGAGCTCGGCATCGACATCGGCCGACTCGACGTCTCGGTGCTCGTCGGTTACCCCGGTTCGCAAGCCTCGTTCTGGCAACGTGCAGGTCGCGTCGGTCGCCGCGGTCAGGGCAGCTTGACCGTGCTGATCGCGCGCTCCGATCCGATCGATCAGTACTTGGCGGCGCACACCGACTACTTGTTCAGCGCGCCACGCGAGAAGTTGAGCCTCGATCCCGACAACCTCGTGATCTTGTCGGAGCAAGTGAAGTGCGCAGCGTTCGAGTTGCCGTTTCGAAGCGCGGAACTCGTCGACACCGGCGAAGCCGGTGGCGGCGGCGTAACGGGCGGCGCCTTCGCCGGCGCGCCGCACACGGCGGAGATTCTCGATTACCTCGCCGGCGAATCGAAGCTCGTCCTGCGCCGCGGCGACACCTGGCATTGGATGGCCGACGCGTACCCTGCGCAGGATGTGTCGCTCGCCGGCGGCGGGCCTGACAACGTGCTGATCCTCGACGCCGACACGAAGAAGGCGATCGGCGAAATCGACCGCGAGGGCGCGCTGACGACCGTGCACGAGGGCGCGATCTACGCCATGCAGGGCGACACGTGGAAGGTCGAGCGCTTCGACTACGAAAATCGACGCGCGTACGTGCGCGCGGTCGACAGCGACTATTTCACCGAGGCCGAGGTCGACACCGCTTTGCAAGTGCTGCGCCTCGAGCGCCATGCCGAGCGCGAGCGCGCGCACGGCGCCGAGGATTACGGCGTGTGGTCCGGCGAAGTGCACGTGACGACCGTCGCGACGCAGTACAAGAAGATCCGCTTCTACACGCGCGAAAACGTCGGCTGCGAAGACATCCACCTGCCCGCGGAGGAGCTCGACACGCAGGCCTTCGTGTTGACGTTGTCGGAGGCGACGGCCGAGGAACTGCAACTCGTCGGATCCGAGCGCGGTGCGGCGTGGCGCGGCGTCGGCTCGCTGATCCGCCGCGTCGCTCCGCTGTTCTTGCGCTGCCAGTCGCAGGACCTCGGGTTGTCGACCGAAGTTCGTTCGACGCACTTTCGCCGGCCTGCGCTCGTGCTCTACGACCGTGTGCAAGGCGGCGTCGGGCTCTCCGACGTGTTGTACGAATCGCATCGCGATGTGTTGCGCGCGGCGCTCGACGTCGTGTCGCGTTGCGAATGCAGCGCCGGTTGTCCCGGCTGTGTCGGGCCGCGCACGCAGGCCGGTCGACTCGGCAAGGAGGCTGCGCAACGCGTGCTCGCGCACCTGTGCGCAGGCTCGGGCGCGCGCGACGTGAATCTGAGCGAGGCGGAACGCGAGTGCGCGCCGTGAGCGAGACGTTTCGCGACAAGCTCAAGCGCCTGCGCAAAGAAAACGACGGTGCAGCGCCCGTCGAAGCGGCACCCGCCTTGCCGGAGTGGTGGCGCGCACGCATGGCGCGGCGCGACGCTCACTCGCGCGAAAGCGACGGCACCGACGGAGCGCGCGAGGCGCAAGCACGGAGCCACAACACGGCGCAGCCCAGCATCGAGGCGCCGCGCGACGTCGATGCCCACACGAACGCGGCCGGTGCCTTCGCAGCTCGCACGACTTCATGGGCCGACAGCTTCACTCATGGCGCCGTCGCGCTCGCTTCCATCGACGCCGCGCAACGCGACACCTTTGCGCTGCTCACGGGCGATGCGGCCACCGCAGAGCTCGATCCGCGCGCAGCGGTCTACCTCGACATCGAAACCACCGGGCTGTCGGGCGGGGCCGGCACGAAGGCCTTTCTCGTGGGACTGGGACGCTTCGTCGGTCCACGCTTCGAACTGTGGCAGGGCTTCTTGCGCGAACCGGACGAAGAACGCGCCTTGTTGGCCGAGTGCGCCGAGCGCATTCGCGCCTCGTGCGGCGTGATCTCGTTCTTCGGCAAGTCGTTCGATCGCCATCGACTCGAAGACAAGATGCGCGTGCACGGTGTGCGTGCTCCCTTCGACGAGCGGCCGCACCTCGACCTCTATCACCCGTGCCGTCGTTTGTTCGCAGCCGCCTTGCCGGACGCGCGCTTGGCGACGATGGAGCGCGCGTTGTGCGGCGTCGAGCGCGAGCACGATCTCCCGGGATCCTTCGCGCCTGCGGCTTGGTACGACTTCCTCGCCGGCCGGCCGCACTTGCTCGAGCACGTCTTTCGTCACAATCGCGACGACGTGCTCAGCCTCGTCGCGCTGTTTGCGCGCTTGGGTCGCGCGCGCGACGGGGCGAGCGAAGGCTGCGCCGATCTCGGCACGCAGCACCTTCGCATGGAGTGGTCGCGCAGTGCGGGGTTCGCAGCGGTGCTGGCGCGTGCGAAACGATGGGACGAATGCGCGCTCTGGGCGGAACGCGCGGCGCTGTCGGCGCCGAGTGCGACGGCGCTGATCGCGGCGCTCGAACGCGCAGGCGACGCGTGGCGGCGTGCGGGCAACGTCATGTCGGCGCGCACAGCGTGGACGCGGATCGCCGACGATCGACGCGACGCGGCTGCGGCGCGCGCCTGCTACGAACTCGCGCGCAGCGGCGCGGGCGAAGTCTGGTACGAGCGCGCTGCGCACTTGGCGGAGACCAACGCCGGATCACCCGATATGCAGCGCGTGCTTTCAGGCTGCCGACGCGCTCGCGCTTCGAAAGCCGCCGTTTCGTCGCCTGCCGTGAAGGCGTGATCCGCGCTCAAAGCGCGAACTTGCCGCGCGGGTCGCGAATGGTGAGCACCGCCGTGTGAGCGAGTCGCACGACCTGACGTGCCACGCTTCCGAGCAACGCCGCCGTCAACGCTCCGTGGCCGTGAGTGCCGAGCACGATCAAGTCGTGACGGTCCTGCGCGGCCAGCACCGCGCGTGTCGGGTGCTCATCGACGAACTCGGCCGTGTGCACGACGCCGTGCCAAGCACGCGCCTCGAGCGCTTGCGCGAACGCCGCCTGCTCCGCGCGCCGTACTTCGTCGACGTTGTAAGGCAGCGGTCCCGAGGCCAGACCGATTTCGGCGCCGTACAACGAGACGGGCGCTTCGAAGGCGTGCAGCACGGTGATCGTGGCTTCGAACTTTCGTGCGAGCGCGATGGCGCGTTCGAGCGCCGTGATGCTGGTCGGCGACATGTCGAACGGCACGAGGATGCGGCGCACTGCGCGCGCGGGCGCCGTTTGCATCCACACCGGGCAATCGGCTTTCGAGAACAGCACGCGCGCCACGCCGCCGAGGTCGAGTTGCTTGCGTTTGCCGCTCTCGCCGACGACGACCAAGTCGTGGCGCCGTTCGCGCAACCGCTCGAGCACCACTCGCGCGGGCATTCCGACGGCGACCTCGAGTCGCTCGGCGAGGGGCACTCCGCCGACCTCGATGTCGGCATGGCGGTGCGCCATGTGGGCGCGCAGCGTGGTGCGCACGCCGGCGATCGCGCTGGCGGTCAACGCCGCCGTCGCCGCGTCCTCGATCCCGACCGTCGTCGCAATCAACGGCGGCATCACGTGCAGGAGTTCGAGATTCGCGCCGAAGGTGTTGGCCAGGGCGCTGGCTGCGCGCAGCGCCGGATCGGAGGCGGTGCCCTCCGCAACACACACCAGGATGCTCCTGAACCCTGCGCTTTGTTCGCCGGTACGCATCGCACACCTCCGTGCAAATCGATTCGAGGATGATCTCCGCGCGTCAAGCTAGCCCCGCGGCCCGCGGATGTGGTGGGTCGAACTGAGCAGAATTCGGGCCACGATTGAGCACTCGGGCGAGTTCGCAGCCGATCGCCGGCGCGCGCGACTCGCAGGACCTGATGCGTGCGCTGCCCGCGCTCTACGCCTGCTCTGCGAAGTGCTGCCGCAGCGCCTCGGGCAAGGCCAGTTTCTCTTCTTCGAACACGCGCGCGCCGAGGGAGTGCTCGTCATCGCCGGGCAGCACGGGGCAGCGGCGCTGCAACACGATCGGTCCGGCGTCGTACTCGTTGGTCACGTAGTGGACCGTGCAGCCGGTGACGAGTTCGCCGCTCGCGAGCACCGCGCGGTGCACGCGCTCTCCGTAGAAGCCCTTACCGCCGAATTTCGGCAGCAGCGCGGGGTGGATGTTGAGCACGCGCCCGAGCCAGTTCGGCGGGATGATCAGCAAGCGCAAGAAGCCGGCGAGCACGAGCGCGTCGATGGCGCGTGCCTCGATCTCGCGAAACACGGCGCTGCTGAAAGCGCGTGCGTCGGCGTGCTGCTTGTGATCGACAACGACATGCGGAACTCCGAGTCGTTGCGCGCGCGTGAGCGCGAAGGCCTGTGGTGTGTTGGAGACGACCAGCGCGATTTCGACGGCGAGTTCGCCGCTGCTCGCGAGCACGGCCAGATTCTCGAGGCTGCGTCCGCCGCCGGAAACGAGCACGGCGATGCGCGGCTTGCGCGTGCCGCTCACGCGTCCTCCAACTCGGCGCGCGCGCGGCGCTGGACTTCGGCCGACAAGCGTGTGAGCAGATCGTCGAGCGCGGGCGCGA
The DNA here is from genome assembly GCA_964358875.1 of uncultured Planctomycetaceae bacterium. Taxonomy (GTDB): domain Bacteria; phylum Planctomycetota; class UBA1135; order UBA1135; genus CAYHRR01. The sequence goes on from CAYHRR010000001.1 coordinate 11,822, forward strand.
GCGCTTCGCTGCGCGCGGCGATCTTGGCGATGTCGAGCGCTTCGTCGGCCTGTTGGACGACGACGACGATCGTCAATCCGCCGAGTCCGGCGTGCGCAGCAGCGATCAACGGCGCGGCCAGGCCTTGCGCGCTCACTTCGGCGCCGGCGCGCGCGAGCCAACGGCGCTCGGCGGGCGTTTCGAGCGTCGGTCCGAGTGTTCCCGCGGCGACGACTTCGCGCGCAGCGAGCCCGAGCTCGCCGGCGAGCGTCAACGCAGCGCGCCGCAGCTCCACATCGTGCACGCGCGTTTGATCGGGGAATTGCGCGCCGAGTTTGCTCGCGCCCAAACCGAGCAGCGGCGTCGAACCGCTGAAGTTGATGTGGTCGCCGAGCAGCGCGAGCGTGCCGGCACGGATCGACGCGTCGAGCGCAGCGCCGGCCGTGACGTACAGCAGGGTCGACGCACCACTCGCCGCGGCGAGCCAAATCGGAAAGCACTGCTCCCAAGCGGCGTCGCTCTCTTCGGGTTCGAGCGGCGCGGCCTCGAGCAGCCACACCGGCACGCCCTCGAGTTCGCCCCAGTGCAGCAGCGACTCGCGCCACGCGCGCGGACAGGCCTCGACGCTCGAAAACGGCAAACGGCCGGCCGCCTTCAACCGACCGGCGAGAACGCCGACGCCCGTCGCGAGGTGCAGCAGCGCTGCGGGCAGCGGAACGCCACGGCGGCGCAGCACGGCCTGCGCGCGTGACACGGCTTCATCGAGAGGACTTGCGTGCATGCGGCGTTGCTATCTCAGGCGAGCAGTGCGAGCAAGCGCTCGGACACTTTCGCCGCCGGAGCGGGGACGATGACTTCCTTGAGTCGAGCGCTCGCGCCGCGCGCGATGCTGAGCTGCGCCGGGCGCAAGTCGAGCGCCTGTGCGAGCACCTCGAGCACTTCTTCGTTGGCGCGGCCCTTGTCGGCCGGCGCGCGCACGGCGACCTTGAGGTGCTCGTTCCACAAACCGACGATCCCCGAGCGTTTCGCTCCGGGCTGCGCGCGCACGAACACGCGACAACTGCGTTTGTCGGCGCACTCGAGCACGCGCGGCGCGCTCATCAGCGGCGCGGTCGGCCGTCGGAGAGCAGCCGCACGAGCAAGGTGTCGCGAAACTCGCCGAGCAAGCGTTCGATCTCCGCCACGCTGCGCGACCAGCCCGCGTCGGACGCCGCGCGCAGCGCGTCGACGAGCAAGCTCGCCGCTTGATGTTCACGCTCAAGCGCACCGGGCGCGCCGCTCAACTGCGCCCAGGGTTTGGCCGCTTCGAAAGCGTCGGTCACGACGCGCAGTTCTTCCTCGCTCAAGACCGCGTTCGCGCCGGGCTGCAACATCTCGGCGGTTTCGTCGACGGCCTGCAGCACGGCCGTCGCGCGCAGCAAGGTCTCGATGCCGAGCAACTCGTCGCGCGTGTACTCGCGCGCCAGGCGTTGATGGAACAGCTGGTGCAGGTCCGTCGTGCGTCCGCCGAAAGCCGACCACGGCACGAGTTCCGAGGCGTCGTCGACGCGCAGCGTGATGCCCTCGGCCGACGCGCCGACGGCATCGCGACTGACGCGTCCCTTCGAACGCGGATCGTTGAGCGTCTTGCGACGCCAGCCACCGCGCTCGTATTCGGCGGCGAGTCCGACGAGCGCGCTGCGCGCGTGCGCCAGGCCCTTGCGCAAGTCGGCGACGAAGGTGCGCGCTTGCTCGGTCGCGAGCTTCGCGTCGAGCGCACCAAGTTGCGCCTCCACGACCGAGAAATCGAGACTGCGCAACGCGCCCTCGAAACCTCCGGCGCCGCGCAGAGCCGTCGCGAGTTCCAAGGCGTCGTCGTCGCCGAGCTTCTGGGCGAACAACTCGCGCGCGGAATCGAGCCCGTCGAGCTTGCGCCGAATCCACTGGCGCGTCGTGTCGACTTCGACGAGATCCGGCAGCACTTCGTGGCCGAGCTCCTTGGGCAACGGCGGCAGATCGAAGGCCGCGAGCCATGGACGCAGCGCGCTGTCGACCTCGTCGAAGCGACCGCGCGCTTCGGTCTCGTTGACCGCAGTGAGCGCGATCTGCCAGACGTCGAGCGCACCACGCACGCACTCGCCGAAGAGCGCTGTGCGCTTCGCCAGCACGGCGGGATCCGCGCCGAGATCCGGCGGCGTTTCGATCTGCAGCATCGCGCGCAGCGCGTCGGACAACGGCAGCGCCGCGTCGCCGTTGCGCCCCGCGGCGCGCAGCCGTTCGAGGAAGCTCACGACGTTGTGGTCGTAGGCGGTGGTCAGCGTGCGCGCGCGCAGGTCCTCGAGCAGCAGTTGATCGGCTTCCTCCTTGAATTGCGCGGCCTTGGTCGTGCCGGCAAAGGTCTCGGCGAGCGCGAGCAACGCGGTGGCTCGCTCCTTGGGCAACAGGTCCTTGGCCAACTTGAGCCCGGCGACCTCGGCTTCGGTTTCGCGCAGCTTGAGGGCCGTGTCGTCGTCGACCGGCGGGCGCTGGGTGGCGTCCACCGGATCGCCGCTCGCGCCGCCGTTGCCCGCTGCCGAGCCCGCGTTCGGATCGCTCGGCGTGTGCGTCGCGATAGCGCCGGGCCCGTCGATGTCCGTCGGATGCGCCGACGGACTGCCACCGCGCACGAGGTACACCACACCGCCGACGATCGCCGCGACAATCGCGACGGCGATCCACGGTCCGAGCTTGAACTTCTTCGCAGGCGCGGCGACGGCCGGCGCGCCGTGCAGCGTGACGCTGCGCAAGCGTTCGACTTCCTGCAGCAACACGCCCGCCGACGGAAAACGATCGTCGGGCTTCTTCTGAAGCAGACGGTGGATGATGCGCGCCAAGTCCGCCGGCACGCCCGGCACGAGCTCGCCGAGCGCCTTGGGTTCCTCCAAGAAGTGGCCGCGCAAGATGTCGCGCGTCGTCGCGCCCTCGAAGGGCGTGCGTCCGCACAGCAAGCGGTACGAAGTCGCTCCGAGGGAATACAAGTCGGAGCGGATGTCGACCTTCTCGCCGCGCGCCTGCTCGGGCGAGATGAAGTGCGGCGTGCCGAAGATCTTCTTGTTGTCGCTTTCGGTCGCCTCGGCTTCGAGGTGCATCGCCAGGCCCAAGTCGGCGACCTTGATCGTGCCGACCGAGTTCTGCATCAAGTTGGCCGGCTTGATGTCGCGGTGCACGATGCCGCGCAGTTCCGCGTACACGAGCGCCTTTGCCGCATCGTGCAACACGTCGATGCAATCCTTCGGCGGCAACTTCCCGTCGCGCGTCAGGCGCTGTTCGAGGTTGCCGCGGTCCATGAATTCCATGGCGAGGAAGTGCCGGCCGTTCTCCTCCCACACGTCGTGCACGGTGACGACGTTGGGGTGATTGAGCGCTGCGGCGGCGCGCGCTTCCGATTGAAAGCGCTTCACGAAATCCGCGTCGGCCGAGAGCTTCGTCGAGAGCACCTTGAGCGCAACCGGACGGCCCAAACTCTCTTGCACCGCGAGATAAACCTCGCCCATGCCGCCGCGGCCCAGCGGCTTCTCGACGCGATAGCCGCGCACTTGCGGCAACTTCGAGGTCGCGGCGTCGACCGGCTTTTGTTGCACGGGCGCGGCGACGCTCGGCGGCGCGGCCTGCTGGGCGCTCGCGACGGGCGCAGGTTTCGCCGAAGTCAACGCCTCGGCGTCGACGATCTTGATGCGCCGCGAACCGACGAGCAGTAAGTCGCCGGCCTCGAGCTTGCGCGACTGCACCTTGTCGCCGTTGACGAGCACGCCGTACTCGCTGCCCAAGTCCTTCAGCGCCCAGCCGCCGCCCTTGATGCGACCGATGGCGCAATGCACGTCCGCGATGCCCTGACCGCTGACCACGACGTCGGCGCTGTCGGCGCTGCCGATGGTCATCACGCCTTGGCGCGGCAACTCGATCGGAGCGCGCGTGTCGCCGACGAGTTCGAGCAGCAGCCGTTGTTCTTTTGCTTCGCTCACGCCGACTCCGCGCCGTCCAAGCCTTCGAACAACGCGCTTCCGACGCGCACGCAATGCGCGCCCTCGTGAATCGCCGCTTCGAGGTCTGCGCTCATGCCCATGGAAAGTTCCACACGATCGTCGGCAAAGGCCTGGGCCGGCAAACGCGCCGCCAATTCGCGCAGTTGCGCGAACGTTGCGCGCGCGCAGGACTGGGACTCGACGTCGCCGACAGCGGAACCTGCGTCGGGAGCAGCCATCGTCATCAAGCCGCGCAGGCGCAGGTGGGGGAGTTGCGCGCAGCATTCGACGGCGCGCGCGAGTTCCTCGGGCGCGAAACCGCTGCGCGGATCGCGCTCGACGAGCTTGGCCTCGAGGTAGACGTCGAGCGTGCGCTCGGCGTCGCGGCAATGTGCCTCGAGCGCGTCGAGCAGGCGCGTCGTGTCGACCGAGTGCACGGCGGTCGCGGTGCTGACCACGCGGCGCGCCTTGTTGCGCTGCAAGTGACCGATGAAATGCCAGCGTGGCGCCGGTCGCAGTTGCGCGAGCTGGGCCGCCTTGGCTTCCAGGCCGGCGACGCGGTTCTCGCCGAGATCGAGCTGGCCCAGGCGCGCCAACTCACGCGTCCAGTGCGCCGACGCGCCCTTGGTGACCGCCAGCAGGCGGACTTCGTCCGGCGCGCGGCCCGCTCGACGACAGGCCTGGGCGATGCGCTCTCGGACGCGCTCCAGGTTGGCTCGCAGGACGGACGGCACGGACACTTCGACGGCGACGCTGGCAGGGCTGGTCACGGAGGGCGGAGAGGTTACCCCCGGCGGTCGAGCAAGTCACCGCTGCGACGTCGGCTATGCGTGCGCCCGCTAGGTGCGTGCCCGCTATGTGCGTGCCCGCTATGTGCGCTCCCGCGATGCGCGTTCCCGCGATGCGCGTTCATTGGGCCACAGTTCGAGCTGCACCTCGCGGGTCGTGCGCGCGCTCGTGTGCGGCACCTCGTTCGCGCGGCGAGCGCCCGAGTGCAATTCCAGGCGTAGGCGCCGCGTCGTCCCCGGCCCAAGTCGACGCGCCTCACTCGGGCGCAACCCTGCGACCCAAAGCAGCTCCGCGCCGACGACCACCAACGGCACGAGTCGGCGTTCAGAACGCGGCACACCGGCATCCGCGAGGAAGCGGCGCAACGCGCGCGACCCCGGGGCACCGAAGGCGTGGAAGCGATCTCCAGGCCGCGGCCAGCGCACGGCGAGTTGCGCGGGCAACTCCGCAGCGTCGAGCTCGACCGTATCCGCGCCGCGCGGCACGGCGCGCTCGCTGCCGGCGTCGAGCAAAGTTGCCACGATCCTGCGTCCGTCCGGAAGCGTGACGCTGCCGGGCAACGGCAGGGCGAATCCGGCGACGGGAGCGGCGAGCGTGTTCAGCCAGCGCGACTCGCGTGTCGGCGGCAAGCCCGTTGCGCCGGCGAGTTCGGCGAACGGCAACCATGGTGCGTGAACCGCGGCGTTGCGCGGTGCCGCGAGCGCGTCGAGCGGCGGATGGAGCTCCAGGGCTGCGGCGCGCATCTGCAAGCTCCAACCGCCGGGCAGTGAGCGGCGCACGCACCGTCCCGTGTCGAGATCCTGAAGCAACACGTCGAGCAGCCGGCGGCTCGGCGCGCGCGACGTTCCTTCGAGCACTAGGCGCCACAACGCGCGCCGCTGAAGCGCCGCCGGCAGTCGTACGACCTGCGCACGCCGCAACGTGCCGCCGAGGGCTTGGGCTCCGCTCGCGCGCGTCGCGCGTGTCGCACGCATCGGCGACCAAACCAGATTCGCCGTGTGCGAGGACAGGGTGCGTTCGAGATCTTCGACGGCGCGCGCGAACTCGCGCAGGTTCTCGAGCGCCGCCGGCCCGGCGACGGCGGCGAGCTTGGGCAGCAGCACTTCGCGAACGCGGTTGCGCGAGAAACGTGGATCGAGGTTCGAAGAGTCGTCGCGCCATTCGAGACCGGCCTCGCTCATCAGTCGGCGAATCTCGGCGCGCCGCAGGCCGAGCAACGGACGGACGACGAGCAGATGCTCGCCCGGATCGCCGCGCTGCGCGCTCGGCTCGGGCCCGGTCAGGCCGGCGAGGTCGGAGCCGCGAATCCAGCGCATCAATACGCTCTCGAGCCCATCGTCGGCGTGGTGCGCAGTGAGGATCACGCGCATGTGCGCACGCCGCGCTTCGTCGACGAGCACCGCGTAGCGCGCGAGGCGCGCACGTTCCTCCAGCGAAGGCGCGTTCAATTCGAGCGGCGCGTCGCGCAAGCGAAAGCGCACGCCCATGTCGCGACACAATCGCGCGCAGAAGCGCGCGTCTTCATCGGACTCTGCGCCGCGCAGACCGTGCTGCACGTGAACGGCGACGATGTCGGGGCGCTCGTGCGAGGCGCACAGCCAATGCAAGAGCAGCACGCTGTCCGCACCTCCGGAGAGCGCGACGACGACCGCCTCGCGCGGATCCAATCCGGCGGCGCGCGACAGTCGCGACCAGCGCTCACGCCAAGTCGCCGGATAGCTCGTGCTCGGTTCGTTCATCGTCGCGTTCGCGTTGATCCCATCGGCGCCTAGGGCTAACCTCGCGCCCCGTTTTCTCCGAGATTCCGGGCCGCCGAGTGGAGGCTGGTCGGCACAGCGGACTTACGTCGAGCACGCGTCCGCCGCGCGCACCCTCTCCAGCGTTCCGCCCTGCAATTACCCCGACGATTCCTCAAAAAACGCCGCGGGGCCGACGCCCCGCCACACCTCCCATGGGCATGCGCGTCTCCATCAACGGCTTCGGTCGCATCGGTCGCAACGTCTACCGCGTCATCCACGCCAAATTCCCCGACATCGAAGTCGTTCACATCAACGACCTCACCGATCCGGCGACGCTCGCGCACCTGTTGAAGTTCGACTCGGTCCACGGCCCCTTCGCGGGCAAGGTCGAAGCGGGCAAGGACTTCATCAAGGTCGACGGCAAGAAGATTTCGGTCACGGCGATCAAGGACCCGGCGACCCTTCCGCACAAGGCCAACGAGGTCGATTTCGTCGTCGAGTCGACGGGCATTTTCACGTCGCGCGAGCAATGCACGAAGCACCTCGAGGCCGGCGCGAAGCGTGTGCTCTTGACCGTGCCGCCCAAGGACGAGGTCGACGCGATGGTCGTGATGGGCGTGAACCAGGACACGCTCAAGGACTCGGATCGCATCATTTCCAACGCCTCGTGCACGACGAATTGCCTCGCACCGCTCGCCAAGGTGCTCGACGAGAAGTTCGGCATCGTGCACGGCTTGATGACGACGGTGCATGCCTACACCAACGACCAAAACATCCTCGACCTGCCGCACAAGGACCTGCGTCGCGCGCGCGCGGCGGCGCTCAACATCATTCCGACGACGACCGGCGCCGCGCGCGCGGTCGGCAAGGTCTTGCCGAAGTTGAAGGGCAAGCTCGACGGCGTTTCGCTGCGCGTGCCGGTGCCCGACGGTTCGGTGGTCGACCTCGTCGCGACCGTTTCGAAGGACGTGACGATCGAAGAGATCAATGCCGCCTACGCCGAAGCGGCGAAGTCCAAGGACCTGAAGGGCATCCTCGAGTTCTCGATCGATCCGCTGGTGTCGAGCGACATCGTCCACAACGCGCACAGCACGATCTTCGACTCGCTGTCGACCATGGTGATGGAGAAGCGCATGGTCAAGCTCGTCGCTTGGTACGACAACGAGTGGGGCTACTCGAACCGCGTCGTCGAGCTGATGCGCCTCGCCAACAAGATGAAGTTGCCCAAGGACGCGCTGAAGAGTGCGCCGAAGGCGGAGGCCGCCGCTCTGGGAAAATGACCGGCGCGTCGGTCCCGACGGCGGGGCTCGACGCGCTCGACGTCAAAGGCAAACGCGTGCTGATGCGCGTCGACTTCAACGTGCCGCAGGACGCGGCGGGACAGATCAGTGACGACACGCGCATTCGCGCGGCCGTGCCGACGATTCGCGAGGTGCTTGCCAAGGGCGCGCGTTGCGTCGTGTTGATGAGCCACCTCGGGCGACCGAAGGGCGTTGATGAAAAGCTGCGCCTCGATCCGCTCGCGGCGCGGCTCGAGACGTTGCTCGCGCGCAAGGTGACGAAGCTGAACGACAGCACGGGAGCCGCGGTCGAGAAGGCCGTCGCGTCGGCGCCGACGGGCAGCGTGATCCTGCTCGAGAACGTGCGCTTCAACGCCGGCGAGCAAAAGGCGGATCCGCAACTGAGCGCGGCCTACGCCAAGCTCGGCGACGTGTTCGTCAACGACGCCTTCGGCACGTCGCACCGCGCGGAATGCTCGGTCAGCGAAGTGGCCAAGCTGTTGCCGTCGGTCGCCGGTCGCTTGCTGCAAGCGGAGATCGAAGCCTTCGGCCGTGTGCTCGCCAAGCCCGAGCGTCCACTCGTGGCGATCCTCGGCGGCGCGAAGGTCAGCGACAAGTTGCTCGTCATCGACAACCTGCTCGACAAGTGCGACACGCTCTTGATCGGCGGCGGCATGGCCTACACCTTCCTCAAGGTCATGGGCCAGCCGATCGGCAAGTCGTTGTGCGAGAACGAGCGCATCGACGTCGTCAAGGCGGCGCTCGCGAAGGCGGCGGCGAAGAAGGTCGAGATCCTGTTGCCCGTCGACCACGTCGTCGCCGACAAGTTCGCGGCCGACGCCGTGACGAAGACGGTCGACGTGATTCCCGAAGGATGGATGGCGCTCGATATCGGGCCGAAGACACGCAAGCTTTTCGCGGCGAAGATCGCGAGCGCGCGCACCGTCGTCTGGAACGGACCGATGGGTGTGTTCGAAATGGCGCCGTTCGCCGCGGGTACTTCGGCGGTCGGCAAAGCTGTCGCGGCGTGCGCGGGGTACACGGTGGTCGGTGGCGGTGACTCGGTCGCGGCGCTCGAACAGATGAAGCTCTCGTCGAAGGTCAAGCACGTCTCGACCGGCGGCGGAGCCTCGCTCGAACTGCTCGAAGGCAAGACCTTGCCGGGCATCGAGGCGCTTTCCGTCAAGCCGAAGTGAGCGAAGTTCTGCTTCTTCCAAAAGTCCTCGCGCTCCGCGGCGGCTTTGCGCCGCGGAGCACGAGGACTCACCCGCGGTAGCGCGCTTGCGGCGCAGCGCCGCAAGCGGGGCGGCGCGCAGCGCGCCGCCCTTCTGAAAAGCCGCGCCGAGCGCGGCTGACTCCCCGCGCACCGCGGCGCAAAGCCGCCCCCCCGCACGCGGAGTTTCGGGGGAGAGCGATGCCATGCGCTAGAATCCCGCGCCTCGATGAAGCTTCCGCCGAACCTGATCTCGCCGTCCTTGTTGTCGTGCGACTTCGCGCGACTCGCGGAAGACATCGCGCGCGTCGAGACAGCCGGCGCCGACTGGCTGCACGTCGACGTGATGGACGGTCACTTCGTGCCGAACTTGACCATCGGTCCGCCGGTGGTCGAAGCGATTGCCAAGGTCGCGCACCGCCCGCTCGACGTGCACTTGATGATCACGGACCCGCTGAAGTACGCGCGGCACTACGCCAAGGCCGGCGCGCACGTGCTCACCTTCCACATCGAGGTCGCCGGTTCGAGCGCGGGCGCGCGCGAAGTGATCGAGGCCTTTCGCGCCGAAGGCGTGCGCAAGGTCGGCGTCGCGCTCAACCCCGACGCACCGATCGAACGCGTCGCCGAAGTGCTCGACGTGGTCGACCTCGTGCTCGTGATGAGCGTGTTCCCCGGTTTCGGCGGACAAAAATTCATGCCCTCGGTGCTGCCCAAGGTGCGTTGGCTGCGCGAGCGCGGCTACACCGGCGACATCGAGATGGACGGCGGCTTGAACGCCGAAACCTTGCCCTTGTGCGCCGAAGCGGGGGCGAACGTGTTCGTCGCCGGGTCGGCGATCTTCGGTGCCGTCGACATGGCCGGCACCATCCGCGGCTTTCGCACGACAGCGGAGCGCGCCCGCGCGGCGACGCTCGCATAGAACGAAACCAACCAGGGAGTGCACGTGAGCGAGCCCGACAAGAAAGACGATGCCGCAGCGCCGGACAAACTGGCCGAGTCGCGTTTCACGCGCATGCGCAAGAAGAAGGACATGCCCGGCGGACTGTGGCTCAAGTGCGAGAGCTGCAGCGCGATGATCTATCGCAAGGAACTCGAGGAGAAGGGCCGCGTTTGCCCCAACTGCGAATTCCACTTCACCTTGCCGGGCAAAGAGCGCATCGCGATGACGCTCGACGAAGGCACTTGGGTCGAGCACCACGCGGAGATCACGGCGCTCGATCGGCTCGAGTTCAAAGACAACACGCCCTACCTCGACAAGGTCTCCAAGGCCGTGGCGCGCACCGGTCAGAAGGAAGCCTTGCTGTGCGGCACGGGCTCGATCCTCGGCCGCGAGGTCGTGTTGATCGTGCTCGACTTCAGTTTCCTCGGCGGTTCGATGGGCGAAGTCGTCGGCGAGAAGATCGCGCTCGGTTGCGAGATCGCGATCGAACGCAAACTGCCGGTGGTGATGTTCACCGGCTCGGGCGGCGCGCGCATGCACGAGGGCGTGATCTCGTTGATGCAGATGGCGAAGACCTGTTCGGCCTTGGCCGAGCTCAACGATGCCGGCGGTTTCTCGATCTGCGTGATGACCCACCCGACGACCGGAGGAGTCACCGCGAGTTTCGCGAGCGTGTGCGACATCACTCTCGCCGAGCCGGGCGCGTTGATCGGCTTCGCGGGTCCGCGCGTGATCGCGACGACTCTCAAGCAAGAGCTTCCTGCAGGCTTCCAACGCGCGGAGTTCCTGCTCGATCGCGGCCAGATCGACAAGATCGTCAAGCGCCACGAGATGCGTCAAGTGCTCGCCAAACTGCTCGAGTACAGCCGCGGCCCGCGCGTCGAACCCGCCGGCGGCGCTGCGCAGTGAGCGCGTGAGTCAGGCATGAAATCGAGGCGCCACGGCGATCGCGTGCTCGCGGTGGCGTTCGTCCTCGCGACCTTCGCACCGCTGGGCGCGATGGCGGTGCGCGACGCCGATGCCGGCGACACCAGCGCCGAGCTGCGTGCCGGAGCCGCGCCGCCGAGCACGCCGCGCACGTTGCGTGCGACGCTCGCTTGGCCGAAAAAATTCGATGCGTGGTACGCGGATCACTTCGGACTGCGCAAGCCATTGCTCCGCGCGCACAACATCGCGCGCTGGTTCGTCTTCGGCGATTCGCCGACGGCGAAGTTCGCGCGCGGGCGGGGCGACTGGGTCTTCTACACCGAGCACGGATCGCTCGACGCGAGTCGCGGCGCCACCCCCTTCTCGACGGAACGACTCGAAGCCTGGGCGAGCATGATCGAGTCGCGCCGCGCATGGCTCGCCGCGCGCGACATCCGCTATGTGTTCGCAATGGCTCCGAGCAAGGAGCTCGTTTACCCGGAGTTTCTGCCGGAAACGCTGCGTTCCATCGGACCGACGCGCTTCGGTCAACTGCGTGAGCGTTTGGCGACGAGCGGCGTCGAGATCGTCGATTTGTTGCCGGCCATGCTCGCGCAGAAGTCGCATGACGGCGAGCACGGCGCCGACGACACGACCTACTACCGACTCGGAACGCACTGGACGGATCGCGCGGCGTACGCGGGCTACCGGGCGCTGTTGACGCACCTCGAAGGCGACTTCGGACCGCTGCCCTGCGTGCCCGCCGAGAGTTTCCTCGTGCGGCGTGACGAAACCGACGGCGACTCGCTCGCGCCGCAGTTGTACTTGCGCGACTTGTTGCCGCAGAACGCCGTCAAATGGGAGCGTGGAGCCGAGCACCGCGCGCACTACGAGGAACTCGACGCCGGCGAGGTCGATCCGCCGAGCGTGTGGTTCGACGATTCCAAGCTCCCTAGCGCACTCGTGATCCACGATTCCTTCGGCGAACCACTGCGCCAGATGCTGAGCGAGAGTTTCGCGCGCACGACCTGGAGCTGGGGCTGGAAGTTCGACGAGGCTTTGATCGAGCGCGAGCACCCCGACGTGGTCATCGAGTTGTGGGTCGACCGCAAGCTCGTCGAAGCGCCGCCGCCCTTGCGCGGCGACCGCGCGCTGGCTGCGCGCGAGCAGTTCAACGCATCGAACGCGGTGCTGCTCGCCATGCACGGCGCCGAACTTTCCGCCGGCGTGACGACGCAAGGGCAAGCGCGACTCGTGCCGTTTGACGCGGGCGTGACGCTCGAAGGCGGAGGTGCGCGCGCGGCGATGCTGCCGCGCGTCATCGACGTGCCCGACGACTCGCGCGTCGTGTTGCGCATCGAACTCGAGGTGCCGGCGCGCGCACAGTTGGTGATCTTCTACAGCACGCGCACCGCGCAGGGCTTCGACCGCGCGCGCACTGAATTGGTCGACGTCGAGGCCGGCGCGAACGACGTGTGCGTCGAGATGTCCGCAGCGGATTTCGACGGTCGCGTGCGGCTGCAGCTTCTCCCTCCTGCGCCGCAGTGGAGTTTGCGTGGCTTCGAGGCGCGTGCCGTCGAGCAGCCCTGAGCGAAAACGCGCGGACTCCACTAGGATCTCGCGCACGATGAAGCCCTCCAATTGCCTGTCGCGCTCGTGGAAGTCGTGGTTCGGTGCCGCGGTGATGCTCGTCGGCTGCGCCGTCGGCGCACGCGCGCAAGAGCAGAAGACGTCGCCGGTCGTACAGGTGCGCACGGAGCTGCGCGAACTGCGTGACGGCAAGGCGGAAGCCGACACGCTCGCCGCCAAAGTGCCCGAATGGCTGGCGATGTTGTTCGCAGCTGCGGATCCCGCAGCGCCCGCGGCGACGCGCTTCGACGCCTTGACCTTGGCGATCGACGTCAGTTTGCTCGCTCCGACGAACGACGCCGCGAGTGCGCAGCGCGTGCTCGCCATCGAGCGCGTGTTGGCCGAGTACGGTGACGACTTGGCGCGCATGTCGACCTTTTTGCGCGGTCGCACGGCGATCGAGGGTCTGCGCGCGAAGCTTTTCGACACGACCAAAAACGCAGCGGTGAAGGCCTTGTGCCTTTACTCCGAGGGCGCAGAACTCGCCCTGAAATCGCGCAGTGCGAAACTCGAGCCCGCCGACGAGAAGCGCATGTTCGCGTTGCTCGAACGCGTCGTGGCCGAGTTCGCAACCGAGAAGGACGACAAGGGGCGGCTGTGGAAGGACGTCGCGGCCGGCGCCTTGGCGGCCCTGCGCGATCTCGCGGTCGGCAAGCTCGCGCCCGAGATCAGCGGCGCCGACCTCGACGGCGCGGCGTTCAAGCTGTCGGACTATCGCGGCAAGATCGTGGTGCTCGATTTCTGGGGCAATTGGTGAGGCCCCTGTCGGGCCATGTTCCCGCACGAGCGGTCGCTCGTGGCACGCCTCGCCAATGAACCCTTCGCACTGCTCGGCATCAACAGCGACGCCAAGCTCGACGAACTGAAACCGGTGCTCGAGAAAGAGCAAATCTCCTGGCGCAGTTTCTGGAACGGCGAACTCGGCACGTCCGGACCGATCTCCACGGCCTGGGGCGTGCGTTCGTGGCCGACGATCTACGTGCTCGACGGTGACGGCCGGATTCGCTTCATCAATGTGCGCGGTGAGGCGCTCGACGCGGCCGTCGACGAGTTGCTCGCCGAGCTGAAAGCCAAGCGCTGACTCACGGCGCGCGAAAGCGCAGTACCCACGAATCGAAGCGCCCGGGCTTGGACGTCGGGCCGGCAGCGAATCGATTCCAGGCGAGCAACAGCGGCGAAAGCGCGCCGCCGAGCTTGCGGTCGGACCAATGGGCGAGCTGCGGAACAGGTCGCGTCAACTGATAGCCGGCCGCCGCTTCGAGCACGAAGCCGTGCTTCTCGAGCTCGACGCGCACTTCGTCGGCGACCAGTGCGTTCATTTCGCGAGCGGGGAGCAAGGGGCGCGTCGCGCGGCGCAGCAACATGCCCTTCGAATCGCGGTTGACATCGCCGATGACGAGCGTGCCTCCGGGCGCGACTGTGCTGCACAACCCGTCGAGCCACTTGCGGATCGACGGAGAGAAACTGACGACGCCGGACGCCGCCACCAGATCGAAACGCGCCTCATCAGCGGCCGGAAACGGCGGTTGTTCGCCGAAGCCCTGGCGCACGGTCACGCGCTCGACACCGCTCGCCTTCGCGTTTTGTTGGGTCAAGCGCAGCAGCTCGGGACTCGGATCGAAGGCACACAGATCCGCAGCGCCCGCCGCGAGCGCGGCCTCGATGCCGACCCAGCCCGCACCGCACCCGAAATCGAGGATGCGGGCGCCGCGGCGCGGCTTGCCGAACAGCGCCACGTACTTGCGCATCCAGCGATGGTGCGCATAGCCCGGCTTGCCCGGCGCGCCGTTCCAGCCCTCGGCGTTGCCGTCGAATTTTGCGACCGTCGCCGCAGGTCCGAGCACATGTTCACGGCGCTGCGCCGCAAGCAGCACACCGTTGAGCGTGTAGGTGCCCGGCACGTCGACGCGACCTTGCAAGGTCTCGCGCGTCGCGCGGCCTTGCGCGAGTCGGTAGATCGCGACGACGTGCAGCCACGGCCATAGGCTGTTGCGCCAACGCGCGAGTTCAACGTCGTCGCGCGCGTCCTTCAGGAAGAAGAACGCCCAGCCGTCGGATGGGAGCGCCGCGTCGCCGCGATCGCGATACAGCTTCGCAGCGCGCGCGATGTCGAGACCGGAGCCGATCTGTCCGTAAATCAGGTGACCGCGTGGGACCGGCGGCGGCGCGCGGTTCTCGCTCGGCGGCGGCGGCGCGGGATCGACGACGTTGCAGGTGCTCGGTTCGAGGCCGAGTTCAGCGAGCAGCGGCGCGAAATCCTGCGCCGTGAGGTTCTGGAGCTTGGCCACGGGCCGAGAGGATAGCGGTCGCTCAGCGCGCTTCCGCGAGCCTTCGCCGCGCTTCGTCGAAGATCGCGAGGAGTTCGGCGCTGAACAGCACGATGCGCACGCGCCGGATGCTCGCGTGGCGATGCAACACGCGCGCGATCACTGCCAGCGCGAGCGGCGCGGCGCGTTGCGCCGGATAGCCGTAAACACCGCAGGAAATGGCCGGAAACGAGACGCTGCTCGCGCCCATGTCGGCGGCGCAGTCGAGCGCGCGCTCGTAGCAGGCTGCCAAAGCCTCGGCTTCGTTCGCGCCGCCGCCTTGCCACACCGGCCCGACGGCGTGGATCACAAAACGCGCGCGCAAACGGAAGCCGCGCGTCGCGCGCACTTCGCCGGTCGCGCAACCGCCGGGGTAGAGGCGCACGCATTCGGCGAGCAACTCCGGACCTGCCGCGCGGTGGATCGCGCCGTCGACGCCTCCTCCGCCGCGCAACGTCGCATTCGCCGCGTTGACGATCGCGTCGCTGTCTTCGAGGGTCAAATCGCCGCGCACGCACTCGATGCGCTCCCACACGTTGTCGGCGGAGCCCTCCTCGTTCAGTTCGTGCACGGCGCGTTGATACCATCCCGCCGACAACCGTGCGACTTGAGCCCGATCAGGCTCCCCGTCATGCCCCACAACGAAAACTGCGCCGTGTGGCGCGTGCTCCAACTCGACCTCGCGCTCGGCGAACCCGAAGCGTTGCTTCGCGAACGCGCGGCGCGCGAGTTGGGTTTCGCCCCCGAGGAACTGCGCGGTTTTCGCATGGTGCGAAAAGCGCTCGACGCGCGCGTGCGCGGCGGCGAACGGCGCATGCGATGGATCTGCCACGCCGATGTCGTCGTCGACGCGAAGCGCCGCACGGGGGCGCTCGAGCGTGCGCTGCGCTCGGGGCGAGCGAAGGCCGCGCCTGAAGCAGCGAGCGTCGTGGTTTCGAAGCGCGGCCCCGGTTTCGACGCTGCGGGTGTCGCGCCGATCGTCGTGGTCGGCGCCGGTCCGGGCGGATTGTTCGCGGCCTACGTGCTCGCGCGCAACGGCGCACGCGTCGTGCTGCTCGAACGCGGACCGCGCGTGGAGGAACGCAGTCGTTGTCTGGTCAAGTTCCATCGCACGCGCGTCGTCGACCCCGAGCGCAACTTGCTGTTCGGCGAAGGCGGCGCGGGAACTTACTCCGACGGCAAGATCTACACGCGCGTCGACGATCCGCTCGAGGTCCCGCTGCTCGAAGTGCTCGTCGAATGCGGCGCACCGCCGGCGATCACCTACGACAGCCTCGCGCACATCGGCACCGATCGACTGCATCGCATCCTTCCGGCGCTGCGCGCGAGGATGATCGAACTGGGCGTCGAATTCCGCTTCGACACGCGTTTCGAGGAGCTGCTGCTCGCCAAGGCCGGCGGCAGCGTGCGTGCCGTGCGCACGTCGACGGGCGAGGTCGCTTGCAGGGCGCTTCTCTTCGCACCGGGCCACAGCGCGCGTGACACGTGGAGTCAGCTCGCTTCGCAAGGTGTTGTGTTCGAAGCGAAGCCCTTTCAACTCGGTCTGCGCATCGAGCATCCGCAGGAGCTGATCGACGCCGGGCGCTATGGCCGACGGATCGCCGAGTTGGGCGCGGCGAGCTACGGACTGTTGTGCAAAGCCGGCGACGGAATCCCGGCGGCCTATTCGTTCTGCATGTGCCCAGGCGGCCGGATCGTGGCCAGCGTCAACGAGCCCGGCCTTTTGTGCACCAACGGCATGAGCAACTCGAAGCACTCATCCGCCTGGGCGACCTCCGCACTCGTCACGACCTTCGGCCCGCGCGAGTTCGGAGCAGGCGCGTTCGCAGGCGTCGATTTTCAACGCGGACTCGAAGAGCTGTTCTTTCGCGCGGGCGGTTCCGACTACACGGCGCCGGCTCAAGGTGCGCGCGACTTCGTCGACGGCCGCGCGTCGAGCGAGGAGCGTCGCTCGACCTATCCCTTCGGCACCGTGCCCGCGCGCCTCGACGAATTGTTGCCGCCGCTCGGCCGTGACGCACTGCGCCGCGCGCTGTGGCGCTTCGACGATCAGATCGCGCATTTCTCCGACAACGAAGGTCAATTCGTCGGCCTCGAGTCGCGCAGCTCCGGTCCCGTGCGCATGCCGCGCGACGTCG
Organism: uncultured Planctomycetaceae bacterium; assembly: GCA_964358875.1. Taxonomy (GTDB): domain Bacteria; phylum Planctomycetota; class UBA1135; order UBA1135; genus CAYHRR01. Next base: position 28,721 of record CAYHRR010000001.1, read on the forward strand.
CAACGCGCACCGCGCACGGCTTCGACAACCTCTATCCCGTCGGCGAAGGCGCCGGATACGCGGGCGGCATCATGAGCGCGGCGCTCGACGGCGCGAATTCGGCGCAGGCCCTGCTCGCGCGCGGAATTCCCACGCAGCGCAGCTAGACTCGCGCGCCATGTCGACCGAACCGCGCTCCGAGAAGAAACACCGCGTCGTCACGACGCGTTCGCTGCTCCAAATGAAGCAGCAAGGCGAGCCGATCGCGGCCTTGACCGCCTACGACTTCCTGATGGCGGAGCTGCTCGACGACGCCGGCATCGACGTGATCTTGGTCGGCGATTCGGCGGGCATGGTGATCCAAGGCCTCGACACGACGGTCGCGGTCACGCTCGAACAGATGCTCTACCACTGCGCCGTCGTCGCGCGCGGAGTCGAGCGCGCGCTGATCGTCGGCGACATGCCTTTCATGACGTTCCAAGTGAACGCCGACGAGGCCTTGCGCAACGCCGGGCGCATGGTGAAGGAAGCGGGCGTCGAAGCGGTGAAGCTCGAAGGCGGAGAGAAACTGTGCCCGACGATCCGGCGCATCGTCGACGTCGGCATTCCCGTGATGGGGCACTTGGGTCTGACGCCGCAGTCGATCCACAAGTTCGGCACCTACCAAGTGCGCGCGACAGATCCCGAAGAGGCCGACGAACTGCGCCGCGACGCTAAGGCGCTCGAAGACGCCGGCGTGTTCGCGATCGTCATCGAAAAAATCCCGGCGACCCTCGCAACCGAGATTTCGAAGTCAGTCAGCATTCCGATCATCGGCATCGGAGCCGGCGCAGGCTGCGACGGCCAAATCCTCGTCACGCACGACATGCTCGGCATCTACACGCGCTTCCACCCGCGCTTCGTGCGTCGCTACGCCGAGATCGGCACACAGATGAACGCCGCCTTCGAGCACTTCGTGCGCGACGTCAAGGCACGCGAATTCCCGAGCGCCGACGAGAGCTACTGAGGAGCGCGCGCAACCGGAAACAACGAGCGAGCGCAGGCGAGAACGAAGCAAGCAAACGACGCAAACAAGGCGGCTGCTTCGCCAAGAACCAAAGGCGTCCAAGCGCGCAGCCTCGCGCCGTTCAGAGCGCCACGCAACTCGCCGCGCAACTCGGCGCGCAACTCGCCACGCAACTCGCCACGCAACTCGCCACGCAACTCGCCACGCAACTCGCCACGCAACT
>CAYHRR010000002.1:0-24567 GCA_964358875.1 uncultured Planctomycetaceae bacterium
ACGCGAACTTCGTGGAGTAAGACAGGATCGCCGTTTCGGTGAAGCCGGCGCCGTCGAGCGTGTCGCGCATGTGCGCGATGCGACCGTCCATCATGTCGCTCGGCGCAACGATGTCGGCACCCGCCTTGGCGTGCGCGAGCGCCATGCCCGAAAGCAGCGGCAGCGACGCGTCGTTGAGCACCTTGCCGTCGGACAAAATCCCGCAGTGGCCGTGCTGCAACGACCCGCACATGCACACGTCGGTGATCAGCGTGATGCGCTCGCCGAATTTCTCGCGCAGCCGCCGCAGCGCGCGCGGAATCAGACCGTTTGCGTCGCGCGCGCTCGCTCCGTCGAGGTCCTTGTGATCGGTGAGCCCGAACAGCAACACACTGGTGATGCCGAGCTCGAGATCGAGACCGACGCGCTCGACGAGTTTGTTGATGCCGGTCCGATCGATGCCCGGCATCGCGTCGATCGGCTGCACCGCGTTCTCGCTGTCGATCACGAAGTGCGGCTGGATCAGTTGCGCGGCGCAGATGTGCGTTTCGGCTACGGCTTCGCGCAGCACGGCGGTCGTGCGCAAGCGTCGAGGGCGGATCTTCATCGGGCTGATTCCTTGGCGGCGGCCTGCCGCGCGAGTTCTGCAACCAGGGCTTCGGTGATCGGACCACGCTCGCAAGCGGGCTTGCGAGCGACGAGTGAAACCTGTTCGAGCGCCGCGCCGGTCGCGTGACCGAGCGCATAGCGCGCGCAGCTTCGAGCGACGTTGGCGCGCTCCCAACTCAACGCGGCGTGCACCGCGGACGGACTCATGTAGACGCGCGCGTCGACGTCGGTCGTCAACGCGACGTCGGGCTTCTGCCGCGTTCGATAGAGCGCGAGGCGTTGCACGGCGATGCCGCGCGCTGCGAGCGCACGTTCGAACTCCGGCAGGGGCTCCTCCGCGCAGGGCCAGAAAACCGTGGCGCCGCGCGCGACCTCGAGCTTCGCCGCGAGGTCCGCGCCGCCACCGTCGCCGAACACGGTCGTCGTGAAACCGTTTTCGCTGAGCGCGCGCGCCGAGGCGCGGCCGACGGCGGCGATCGTGACGCCGTTCGCCACCGCGTGACCGGCGAGCGCGCGCGCGGCTTGGCGGCTGGTCAGAGCGAGCACGTCGCCGGCCCGCGCACGCGCGAGGAACCCGGCGAGGTCGACGCCCGCGAGCATTTGCAACTCGACGACGCTTTCGAGCACCACCGACGCGCCGAGCGCAGCCAAGCGTTCGCCGAGCACCGAACCGTCGGCGGCTGTACCGGTCAACGCAACACGCAGCCCGCCGAGCGGACCGATGTGCGTGGCCGCGCCGGTCGAGAGCTGCGCCAACGCCGCAGCGATCGCCGCACGCGGCTCGGCCCCGCGAGTGACGCTCCAACGCCCATGCACGGCGCCGACGGGATGCCCGGCGCCGAGGAAGGCGTAGGCGGTCCAGGTTTCGGCGGATGCGGCGTTACCGGCGCCGCGTGCCGAGCGTCCCCCCGTAGTGGGTGGGGGGAAATTCCCAGGCCGGAGGTCCGCGCCGTCGCGCACCAAGGCAGCCGCGACAGGCAAGCTGCAACCGCCGCCGCTCGCGCTGAGCAGCGAACGTTCAGCCTCGATCGCATGCGCCGTGGCGTCGTCGTGCATCGTCGAGCGAACGAGATCGAACAGCTCGCGGTCGGCCGCGCGCACCTGGATCGCGAGCGCGCCCTGCGCGGGCGCCGGAACGAACAGCTCGATCGGCATGTCGAACGCGATCAAGCCTTCGGTCGACAGCTTCAACCGATCGAGCCCCGCCGCAGCGAGCACCACCGCGTCGTACTGACCCTCGCGCGCCTTGCGTACGCGCGTCGGAACGTTGCCGCGCAGATCGAGCACATCCAAGTCCGGCCGCAGCGTGCGCAGTTGCTCCAAACGCCGCGGAGCGCTCGTGCCGACGCGCGCACCGTGCTTCAGCGGCAGGAACGCGGCGCTCGGATCGTGCGCGTGCGGCGCGATCAACAGGCGTTCGGTCTGCGGTCCGCGCGCGGGCACCGCGGCGATCACCAGGCCCGGAGCGAGCTCCGTCGGCAGGTCCTTGTGACTGTGCACGGCGACGTCGACGTCGCGGTCGAGCAGCGCGCGCTCGATCTCGGCAGTGAAGAAGCCCTTGCCCTCCAGCTTCGACAGCGACACGTCGTCGATCACGTCGCCGCGCGTCTTGAGCACGATGATCTCGCATTCGACGCCGACGGCGGCGAACAGCGACTTCACGTGGTGAGCTTGCCACAGCGCGAGATCCGACCCGCGCGTTCCGATGCGAACTTTCAACGCACACCCTCCGATCCGGTGCTCGGTCCAAACAACGTGCGGTCATTCGCGAGTCTTTTGATCGCGCTGATCGGCACGTGCGTAACGCGCCCGAACGTCGTGCGCGCCCAATGTTCGATGGCCCGGCGGTCGTCGTTGTCGACATGCGCCAGTTTGCCCGTGAAGAGCTGGGCCAGCTCGCGCTCGAAGACGCTCTCCGATTCGCTGCGCACGTCGGCCAGCGTCTCGTTGATCGCGGCGCTTGCCGCGCGGCGCAGGAACGCCTCGAGCTTCTGCTCGACGATCACCTCGGCCTGTGCGGCGGCGACCGCACGCAGCGCGCGGTTGTTCGCAGCCGACGCGCGTAGCTCGTCGAGTCCGATCACTTCGACCGCCGCGTGCTGAACGGGCTCGATGTCGCGCGGCAGGGCGAGATCGATCGCGATCAACGGCTTGCCCGACGGCACGCGCGCGGCGAACGCCAGCAGCGCGTCGCGCTGCAACACGTAACCCGGCGCCGAGGTCGCGCACACGACGGCGTCGAAGGCTTCGCGCGACGCGAGCAGTTGCTCGATGGTCATCGCGCGCGCGCCGGCGAGCTTGGCCAGCACTTCGGCGCGCGGCAGCGAACGATTGGCGACCAGCACGACGCGCAAACCGTGCTCGTCGGCGTTTTTCACGACCAATTCGGCCATCTCGCCCGCACCGAGCAGCGCGATCGTCGGCGTCGTGCCGCGTCGTCGCGTCGCGATCTCGCTCAGGCCGAGACTGACCACCGACACGGGAATGCGCGACAGATCGGTGTCCGTGCGCACCTGCTTGCCGACTTGGAAGGCGTGCTCGAACAGCGTGCCGAGCAAACGACCGACGCGACCGCCGTGCTCCGCCTTGGCGTAGGCAGCGCGCGTCTGCGCGAGGATCTGGTCCTCGCCGATGACCACCGAATCGAGCGAACACGCGACGCGGAACAAGTGTCGCGCCGCGTCGCGGCCCGTGTGCAGGTGCAGACGCTCGCGCAGCGGGTCGTTTTCGGGCACACCCAGTTTCGTCGCGACGAGCTCACGGTCCTGCGGCGCCGGAAGGTGCCCGAGCTCGCGCGCGAAGACGACTTCCAGGCGGTTGCAGGTCGCGAGCACGACGAGCTCACTCGCGCCGAGTTCGTCGGCGAGCTCGCGCGCGAAACCATCGAAGCCGTCGGCGGACGGCCGCGCGAGGCGTTGCAGCCCCTCGACGTCCGTCTCGTTCAGCGACATGCCGACGATTCCGATGCGCTCCATACGTGCACCGAAATTAGGCCGACCCGAGCCCGCACTGTCACGCCCGTGTCACAGGCTGTCGGACTTCGCAGGGCCCACCGCGCGCGTCCCCGCAATTCGGCCTGTGCGCGGCCCCGCGACGTGGCGCACAATCGCCGGCGATGTGTTGCTATTTCGGCGACGCGGCGAATGAGTCGAGGATGACCAGCATGCGGCGAGAGTTCGTGATCGGAATCTGTGTCGCGCTCGCGACGATCGCGCCGGCTTGCACGCCCGTTGCTGCGGCCGTTCAGGTCGCGCCTCGCGCCGAGGCAGAGTATCCGTCGCTCGTAACCGCGGCGACGCGCGCGAACGCGAAGCGGCTCGCGGAACTTCAGGCCTCGGGTGAAGTGCTTTGGCACGACGATTTCGAAGCGGCTTCGTCGCTCGCGCGCTACTTCGAAGTGCGCGGTGCCGACGATGGACGCGCGACGATCGACAAGGACGCGAGCCACGCGCACAGCGGCAACGGCGCGTTGCACTTGATCGCACCCGCGAAGGACGGCGCATCTTCGGGCGCCGGCGTCAGCGCTTGGTTCGGAGAGCACGGTCGCGAGCGCGTCTACCTGCGCTACTACCAGCGTTATGCCGCCGATTACGACCAAGGCCATCTCAACCACACCGGAGCGCATCTCGTCGGCGCGGCGGGCGACAACAAATGGGCCGGCATGGGCAGTGCGGGGATTCGGCCGACGGGCGCCGATCACTTCAGTACGTCTTTCGAAGCGTGGCGCGATTGGGGTCGCATCGCGGCCCCGGGCGCAGCGCACCTCTACACCTATTGGATGGATATGAAGGTCGATCGCGACGGGCATTTCTGGGGCAACATGCTTCAGCCCGAGGTCGATGCGCGCGTCGTGCTCGAGCGCGATCGTTGGTACTGCTTCGAGCTCATGATCAAGACCAACGACGTCGGTCGTGCGAATGGCGAGCTCGCTGCGTGGATCGACGGCGCGCTGTTCCTCCACTACGTCGACTTCCGCTGGCGCGCGGACGCGGCGGTGTTGCTCAAGCGCTTCGGGCTCGACATCTACGTGCACAAGGCGACGCGCACGAACGAGGCGTGGTACGACGACGTGGTGCTCTCCACCGGCTACGTCGGGCCGTTGAAGTGAGCACGCGGCGCGTGAGTGCGTTCGCAGCAGCGGTGCGCGCCTGCGACGAGGGCGTCACGCTTCAACGGTCGAGCACGTTTGCGACTTTCGAGAACGCGCTGCATCTCGCGCCGCCGACACGCGCTCACGTCGGAGCGCGCACGACGTGAGCGCTGTTCGACGGTTTCGTGCTCGTCATCCGCGACTGACGCGCTTCGCCATCGCAAGCGCCGTGCTCGTCGCACTCGCCTTCGCGCTGTTCATCTTCAACGGCATGCGCGACGTGCATCGCGCGCCGGATGTCGGCGTCGGAAGCGGTGCGCTGCGCGCCGCACCGCTGCCGGAACTGCGCGTGATGGCCTTCAATCTTGCCAAGTGCAACTTCCACCATGGCGGGCTGTCGTTCGACGACGCAGCGGTCGTGCGCGCAACGCTCGAGCGCGTCGCGCTTGCACTTGAACGCGAGAACTGCGACGTCGTGTGCCTGTCGGAAGTGGTCTTCGAGGCCGCGCCGACGCCCGTGAATCAAGCCGAGTATCTCGCTCTGCGCTGCGGCTACCCGACCGTTGTCGGCGCCGACAACTACAGCTTCGGCCTGCCCTTCTGTCGCATTCGCTCGGGCAACGCGTTGCTCGCACGCGTTCCGCTGACGGCGTGCAGCGTCGAGCAGCTCACGGGAACGCGACCGTTTTGGGCGCCGACCAACAATCGCCGCGTGCTGTGGTGCGAGCTTGAGCTGAACGGCGCGCCGCTGCTGGTGGCGTCCGTGCGCAACGATTCGTTCGACATCGCCAACAACCTGCGTCAGACCGAGCAGCTCCTCGCGCGCGTCGGCGAGCGACCTGCGTTGCTCGCCGGCGATTTCAATGCCGAACCGAGCAGTGCGCCGCTCGCGCGTCTGCGTGCAACGAAACACTTCATCGGCTTCGACGACGTGCCGACCTTTCCAGCGCGCGCTGCGACGCGCCGCATCGACTACGTGCTCGCGCCGAACACGTGGACGCTGATCGAGCAACACGTCGTCGACATCGGCACCTCCGACCACCTCGCGGTGGTCGCGACGTTTCGCTTGCCCTGAACGCGGGCGCGGCCTCCGCGCCGTTCACTCGACGCGATGGCCGAGCGCGAGCAAAGCTGCGGTCGTCGCCTCGACGCGGTCGGCGGAAACCAACAGATAGTCCGTGTCGTAGGTCGAGATCGCGAACACGGGCACCGCAGCGGCGGCAAGCGCGCCGCATAGCTGCGCGAGAATGCCGATCGACGTCATCGGAACGACGCCGACGATTCCGAAGGCGACTTTGTCGCGCTCGCACTTCACCGTCGCGGGCACGTGCTTCTGCGCACAGATCACCGAGAGTTCGGCGCGCGTCCGCGTGACGCTGACGAAGCGACCGCGCGCCCAAGCGGGCCACGCCGCGTCCGGGGAGTGCCGCGCGATCGCGAGATGCTCGTCGTGCTTCTTGAACACAAAGACCGGTGCGTCCATGGCGCGCACGATAGCAGCGCGTTTGCGCGGTGCTCGACGGCTGCGCGACGCGCGCCCGAGCTCGCGCTAATTTGCCGCGCATGAAGATCGTCGTCGCTATGTGTTGTGCTGCGCTTGCAGCGTGCGCCTCCGTTTCTTCGAGCGAGCAGCGTCTGCTCGACGCCGACCGCAGCTTTGCGCGCGACGTCCAGGCGCGGCGCATCGAAGGTTGGGTCGCGGCGTTCGACGAGCATGGCTCGCAGGTCGACGACGAGTTTCGGCCGGTCACGGGCCACGCGGCGATCCGCGCGCACATGACGGAGCTGTTCGCCGATCCCGCGCTCGAGCTGACCTGGGAGCCCGATCACGTCGCGCTGTCCGAGGCCGGCCACTTGGGCACGACTTCGGGTCGCTTTCGATTGCTTCAAACGCGACCGGACGGCGCGAGCGAAACGCTGCTCGTCGGCCGCTACTTCGACATCTGGCGCAAACTCCCGGATGGGACGTGGAAGCTGCTCTACGACCTTGGCGAACCGGACGCGGCGCCGACGACGCGCTAGTTTCGCCGCGATGACGCCCTCCGAACTCCTGAGTTTCCTGCGCGCGAACAAATGGGCCGTCCAAGCGTCCGTGACGCCGAACGGCACGCCGCAGGCCGCAGTGATCGGCTTCGTCGTCACCGATGATTTCGAGCTCGTGTTCGACACGCTCGACAGCACGCGCAAAGCGCGCAACCTGCGCAGCAACTCCGCCGTCGCGTTCGTGATCGGCGGTCTCGTCGACGGCGAGCGCAGCACCGTGCAGTACGAAGGTCGCGTCGACGAGCCGCGCGGCCTCGAGCTCGATCGACTGCGCGAGCTGCACTTCGCACGATTCCCCGAAGGTCGCGCGCGGCTCGCGTGGCCGGGCTTGATTCACCTGCGCGTGCGGCCGACGTGGATCCGCTTCAGCGATTTCAGTTGCGAGCCGCCGCGCACCGTCGAGTTCGACGTCGGCCTTCTCGTGCGACCCGCGTGACGCGCTACGCGCTCTCGAATTGCCGCACGTGGTGGTCGAGATGCTTCCACATCAGGTTCTCCCATTCGGCGACGCTGAGCTTGCCGAAGAACGGATGCGCTTCCTGCGTGAGACCCTTGGGACCGGCGGCGGAGAAGCGCTCGATCACGGCGATGAGTTGATCGCGTTCGCGTGCGAAGTCGCGCGTGTCGCTGAAGATGAACTCGCGACCCGTCGGAAGCCCGTGCTTGAACGGCTCCGGGCCCGCGAGCACCTTCTTCGCGAAGCGCCCGAAAAGCAGGCCGATCAAGACGCGTTTGATCTTCATGTCGCCGGCGGCGACGTTCAGTCCGACTTGGCAATGCGCCAGCATCTGCGCCGCGTTCATCTTGCCCCACTGCGCTTTCGAGTCCGGCCTCAGGCGCCGGATCCGCGCGAGCATGTCGTTCTTGTCTGCGGTGTTGAACAGTGTCTTCAAGGTCATCGATGCTTTTCGCGTGAGGATGTTTTGTCGTGCGCGCTGCTGTGAACGCGCGGTCGGGTTCCGAGTTGTGAACGAGCTACTTCGCGCTCTTCTTCGACTTGCGCACAGCGACGGCAGCCTTGGCAGCGACTTTGACTTTCGCGACCGGCTTGCGCGCAGGCTTGGCGGAACCCTTGCCCATTTGTGCGAGCACCGCCGAGTAGCGCTCGATGTATTTCTTCGCAGGCACGCGCCGAATCGCTTCGCCGAGCACGTCGAGCGCGACGTCGTCCAGCTTCTTGAAGCGCACGCAGGCCTTGCCCATGTCGAGCTTCTTGCCGGTCTTCGCCCAGGCCTCGCGGAACCATTTCATTTCGCCGGACTCGGCGCCGGCGGCGTCGGACACGTACGCGAACATCAAGTGGACGGACATGTGGCTCTTCTGCGACGCGAGCGCCGCGAACGGCAAGGGCTGCTTGGGATCGCAGTGGTAGCCGGCGGGAAACACGCGGTGCGGCACGGCATAACCGATCATTCCGTACTGCATGTTCTCGACGTAGGTCTTGTCGAGGTTCGCGCGGATCACGGCGCGCACTGCGGAGAGCGCGGCGCGGCGATCGGGCGGCAACGAAGCGAGGTACTCGGCAACGCTGGTGGCTTTGGACTGCATCGCGGCAGACTACGGCGCGCTCGGGATTTCGTCACGGTCGCGCGCGCCGCGTAGAGTCCCGCCTCGCAATCGGAACAAGGAGCGACGCGGACATGGCGACGAGCAAGAGGACGAAGCACGTGGCGTTGCTGCGCGGCATCAACGTCGGCGGCAAGAACAAGTTGGCGATGAAGGATCTCGCGGCGCTGTTCGTCGACGCGGGCTGCAGCGACGTCGCGACCTACATCCAAAGCGGCAACGTCGTTTTCAGCGCCGATGCCGCGCTTTCGAACCGGATTCCTTTCGTGATCGCGAAGGCGATCGCGAGCCGCTTCAAGCTGAGCGTGCCCGTCGTCATGCGCACGGCCGACGAACTGCGCGACGTCGCGAGGCGCAATCCGTTCTTGCGCTCCGGCGCCGAGCCGAGCGCGTTGCACGTCGCGTTCCTCGCGGACGAACCGACGCCGGCTCAGATCGCGAGCCTCGATCCGCAGCGCTCTTTGCCCGACGAATTCAAAGTGCTCGGCCGTGAGATCTACCTGCACTGTCCGAACGGAGTCGCGCGGAGCAAGCTCACCAACGCGTGGTTCGACACGAAGCTCGCCACCGTCAGCACGGCGCGCAACTGGAACACCGTCACGAAGCTGCTCGAACTCGTCGTCGCCTGAAGCGCGTCACTTGCCCGCGCGGTACGGCACTTCCTTTTGCGGGAACTTCGCGAGCAGCGCTTCGGCGCGCGCGATCAGCGTGTCGATGCCGGCGTGCAGTTCAGCGGGGTCGTACTCGACGATCGCGTGCGGAATCACGCCGAGACCTTCGAGGCCCCTGCCTCCGTTGAAGCGACCCATGTTGCTGCGGACCGAGACGTACAGCTTGAACAGACCCGAGGGCAGCTCGACCTCCGTCTTGTGCGAGGACATGCCGGCGGTGGCGCTCTCGCCGATCACGTAGGCGCGGCCGTCTTCTTTGAAGATGCCCGAGCCCGTTTCGCCCGCGCTGCGCGCGCCGGCGTCGACGATCACGACGAGCGGGCCGCCGTAGGGATTCGGGCCGGCGCTTTCGTAGTGAGCACCGAAGTCGAGCGTCGCGCCCTTGGGCACGAAACGACCCATGAAGGCTTCGTGGTCGAATCCGCCGCCGCCGTTGGCGCGGAAGTCGAGCACCAGACCCTTCACCGCGCCGATGGCGGCGAGCGCTTCGTCCATGCGCATCGGCAAGTTGTCCTTGCAGCGCCGGATGTGGATGTAGCCGTTGCCGCTCGCGAGTCGCCCGAACTTGACGTCGTCGTCGCCCTTCAAATCGCGCGGCAAAACCGCAGGTCCCGAAGGCACGACGCTCGCCTTCGCGAAGGTGATCGTGCGCTTCTTCTTCGCGCCCTTCTCGTCCTTGAACTCGTACTCGACGTTCGAACCCGCCGGCTCGGCGAGACCCCAGTGGCAGGCGGCGAAGTAAGCCTGTTGATCGGTCGAGTAGCTGACGGTGTCGCGCAATGTCGCGATCCGCGCGTCGAACCACTTGGCGATCGGCGTCCCGTTGACCGCGAGCACTTCCCAGCCCGCCTCGACGCCCGAACTCGCCGCGTTGTCCCACACGCTCTTGACGACGAGCTTCTTGCCGGCGCGACACCAAAACATGCCGCAGCCGACCTTCTCGGCGTTGCCGTTGCTCGGCCAAGTGATGCTCTCGGTCTTCTTCGTCGCGCGCACTTCAGCATGTCCGTCGTGCAAGCGCGCGAGCAGGCGCGTCAGCACGACCAGATGATCCTGCTCGCTCGCCGCAGCTTTCGCCGCCGGCGTGAGCTCCTTCGCCACAGCGTCCCAGTCGAACTTCTTCTGCGCGATGAGCGCGTCGCAGCTCTTGCCGAGCGCTGCGACCGCGAATTCGAAGTCCTTCTCGTACATCGATTGCGCGCGAGCGAGCGACGCGCATGCGAGAAGCGCGAGAGCGCACCGAGCGAGAGGCGTTGTGACCATGCACGGATTGTCGAGTGCGAGCGCGCGCCGGTGAAGTACGTCCTTCGAAGTACGAGCGTCGCGCGCTCACCAGCGTTCGAACAACGGATCGCGCAACGGACGCCAAATGCGGCCTTCGAGGCGCTCGACCTCGCTGCGTGAGTGCGCCGCGAGTCGCGCGAAGTCGCGCGCGAAGCGTTGCATGCACAGCGCGGAAACGGCGGCGTCGAAGGCGTCTTCGGAGGCGCCGGCCTGTTCGATGAAGGAGCGCGATTCTTGCGCGTGGTGCGCGAGCAGGTACAGCGCGCGCGACACCGCGCTCGACTTGTTGACCGGCCCGGTCAGGTAGCGCGGATAGATCTCGACGACCATCGGCAGCCGCGCGCGATCGAAGGGCCAGATCGAAAAGCCCGCGTCTTGCAGCGCGCGCAGGTGCGGCATGCCGCGCAACGAACCCGTGCCCACCGAGCCCGCGCCGCCGGTTTGAAAAATCGACTTCGGCGCGATGCCGCCGACGGGCGGCACTTCGCTTTCGGTGACGCGCCACGCGCTCCGGCTTTCGATCGACAGCGGTCGACGCACGCACGGCTTGCCCCAAAACGGAAGCGGCGATTGCGCGAGCCAGTCCTCGCCCTCGCGCGCGACGAGCTCCCACACTTCGCGCGCGCTCGCGAGTCCTTGCGCGTCGAGAAACCAGCGCGGGAACGAGAAGGCGAAGTCGAGCCCGACGACGAGCCGCGGTTCGCGCTGGGCGCGTTCGATCAAGTGGCGCACGACTTCGTCGCGCGTGCGCCCGCATTCGAGCGCGACGAGGCGTCGCTCGCGCGCCTCGGCCGTCCACAGCCGCGAGCGAACTCCCGCCAGCGCTCCCGACCAATCGACCGCGATGCAGGTGCGCGGAACGAGCGCGCCGTGCTCGCGCGGCGTGCTCACCGCTTGCGACGTCTGAATCACGGCGACGATCCTAGCGCGCTGCGCAAACGGCGCCTGGCGCGCTACGGCACGACGCGCGTGACGACGATCGTCGCCGTGGCGCTCTTCTGCGCGCCGTTCGCGGCTTTGACGTGGATCGTGTTCGGCCCGAGCACGAGCGCGAGCTGGCCGGTGTCGAAAGTGCCGATCAACTGTCCGACCGAGCCGCTGGTCCCGGCCTCGACGTTGCGCCACGTGATCGCCGGCGCGGGATCGAAGATCGTCCAGCCGCCGACGTTGCCGCCGATGCCGATCGCGGTGAGGTCGGTCGTGAACAGGCCCGACGACGACGGCGAGACGATCTCGATCCACAACGCAGCGTGCGACCCCGATCCAGGCTGGCCGCAGGAACTGCGACTCACGGACGCAGCGCAGGCGAGCAACGTCAACGCGGAGCTTCGCAAGAACATGCTCAAGGCCATCGCACCGACTCCTTCTTTGCAGCGCAGCCGCGCTTCGGGATTCGTGCTCGATTCTCGACCCGCCGAGCGCGGCGCACCCTGGGCCGTGCGACGTACAACGAAGGCAACAGCGTGCAACGAGCGCTCCAGTACGAACTCAGCTCTCCACCGCACAGCGACTCGCGCATCCGGAGCCGCGGCTTCAACGGCTGTCGACGGCTTGCGGCGCTAGACAGCCGTGAGCGCGACCCACGGTCGACGCGCGGCTGAGCTCATGCGCTGACTCGATCGCTCGAGCGTCGGCGACAAATCCGTCGAGCGCTATCTCGCCGTCAGCCGCGCGGCTCGTCCTGAGCGAGCGCGACCGCCGTGCCGTAGGCGCGAACCTCAGTGATGTCCTGCGAGAATTCCGCCGCGTCGTAGCGCATGGCGAGCACCGCATCGGCCCTCACCTCCGCAGCGTGCGCGAGCATGCGCTCGAAGGCCTGGGCGCGCGTTTCCTCGCACACTTGCTCATACGCGGTGATGTTGCCGCCGCCGATCGACGCGACGGCTCCCCTTTGCTGACCTGCTCGCGCAGGCGCACGCCGCGAATAGTTGACGGAAGTGCCTGGCTCCGTACCGCGAAACTCTAGACGGAACCCCAAGGCGTTCGATAGGGTTATACCGTCGATCCACGTGGTTTATATGAACGCTTCGCTCTCTCCGCTGCACCGCGACGAACTTGAGAACGCCCTCAGGGCGCTCGGCGAGGTGTTGGAGCATCGCGGTAGTCGCTTCGTCGTCGCCGTCATCGGGGGAACCGGTTTGTTGCTGCTCGGGGTCGTCCAACGCACGACCACGGACGTCGATGTCGTCGCTTGCATCGAGGGAACGACGCTGAAGACCGCGAACCCGCTCCCTCCGCAGCTCGACGAAGCCGCTCGCGATGTCGCTCGCGCGCTGAAGCTCGGACCGAAGTGGCTCAACCCCGGTCCGACGGCGCTGCTCGACTTCGGCCTGCCCGACGGATTCCTCGCGCGCTGCAAGGTGTTCGACTTCGGCGGCTTGGTCGCGCATGTAGCGGGCCGCTACGACCAGATCCACTTCAAGCTCTACGCGGCGGCGGACCAGGGCCCGCGCAGCAAACACATGAGCGATCTGCGCGCGCTCGCGCCGACGCACGACGAATTGTTCACCGCCGCCCGTTGGTGCCGCACGCACGATTCGTCGCCAGGCTTCCTGATCTCGTTGCGCGGCGCGTTGAGCGCGCTCGGCGTGGAGGACTTCGATGAAGCGCGGTAGCAAGACACCGAGCGAGCGAGCGCTCGAAGTCGTCTGGTCGGCCTGGGCCGAGATGGGCGTCGCCGGCTGGAAGTCGCGCGCGTTCCCGCTCGCGATCGATCCCGAGGCTTTGGTGCTGTGGACCGGTTGCCTCGGCGACGCCGATCCGCGTTTGCGCGATGAAGCGCTCGATTGGTGCATCAGCTACTCGACCCTGATCTCGCGCTCGCGCCTGCGGCGAATGCTCGACATCTGGCCGGTCAGCGCATCATGGTCGAGCTTCGCCGCGACGCTCGAAGCGAAGACCGGCCAGGAATGGCCCGGCTCCGGCAAGCCGTTGCGCTTCGAAGCGAGCGGCAAGTCCGAGTTGCACGCCGAAGGTCGCCCCGCGTTGCTCGCGCTGCGCTTGCGCGGACTGTTCGGCACGACGGCGCGCGCCGAACTGCTGCGCGTGCTGTTGCTCGCGCCGCCCGAGCGCCGTTGGTCGATCGCCGAGCTGACGACGGAGGCTTGCTACACGAAGGGCAACATCTCCGAAGCGCTCGGCAACCTGAGCACCGGCGGCGCCGTCGAGTCGACGCGCGAAGGCAACGCCCTGCGCTTCCGCCTGCGCCACCGAGCGGACCTCGCCGCGCTCGCCGCACCGCTCCCGTCCTCGCGCGACAGCTTCCTCTGGCGCGCGCTCATCACGTGGCGCCTCACCGCGCACATCGACGAGTTCGCGACCGCGTCAGCGACAGTGCGTCACGTCGAGTCCGCCAAGCTGCTTGCGGCGCTCGCGCCGACTCTCTCGCGCGCGGGCTGGTCGAGCGACGTCGGTCTCGTTGCCGAATCCGCGGATCCGATTGCCAACGTGCTCACGCATGCCCTCGTCGCGCTCAACTAGACACTTTGGCACGAAGGACTGTCAGTAGAGTCCGCATCCTTGTCCTCACACCATCAAGTTTGAAATGACATGATCAAGTTGCTTGGCACCTTCGATCAGGATATCGACGGCGTCTAGCTCAGACTTCGGATCGATGAGTTTCTGAACGGTGTGGGAGTTGTGCGCTACATCGCCACGTAAGGTCGAATACGAGCTCATGGCGTTCAACCAGACTCGATCTAGGTCATTGCCTCGAACGCCAACTGGCAGGAGCATTCGTGCTAAGTCCTGTTCTTTGATTCCGTTGTTGGAAGCGCGCACTGTGCTCTCGAAGTCGGCGACACAGCGCTCAAGCCTGCCGTCCAGGCTGTCCGGAACATTGCCTTTGAGTCGTTGCTTTGTCGAAAACCCGCTCGGGATGTCCGCAAGTCGCGCGACTCTATGGGCAAGCAGGCTGACAAGGGGCAGAGTGATGCGGCGCGTGCGCTGAAACTCGGCCAATGAGTCCTTTGCAGCTTGCACAGCGAGGTCCTCTACAAGTGACTCAATTTCAGCATGAATCAGAAGACGATATCCTCTCACACAATCAAGCTGCTGCCGTGTGTAGCTGCCGAGCGGGTCCAGTGCGGGAACGAGATGCGCCCGAAGCTCGGCAGCGCGCGTGATAAGCAAGTCAAGGCGTTCCGACATGGCGGCGTGCCTAGACCAATTCAATCCGCTTGTCCCGCAGCGATGGGATCTTGATCTGTACACCAAGCTCCTCCCTTAGTCGCCGCCCCCATATGCCAAGACGGTCTGCCGTCGCCTGGAGGCTCTTGGTTGTCGTCTGAATCGAATGTGCGAAATCCTCGCTTCGTAAGCAGAGGTCTTTGAAAGCAGCAACGAGCTGTGGCCCGGATCGTGGTGCCGCCACCGAAACGGCTTCAGAGGCAAAATAGAACACCATGATGTCAAACACCGCGCGGTTGAACCTGCCCTCAAACGTGTCACCATTCCACCTCCTGAACGCGCAGGCCTCTCCAAACACCGCGATCGTCGTCTCAATCGCTGCCTCGAGTTGCCTCGCGCTTGATCTGAGTTCGCGCTCTCGACTCGGCCAGTCGTGATTAAGCATCTTGCATGTATCGTCCAGGAAGGCCTTCAGGTTTCCACGATAGTCCGTGATCCTCTCTTTGAAGGCAAAATACCTGATGACGAGCTCGACGTCCCTCATTCTGAAATCCGGGTCAGTGAGGCCCAGGGCCTTTGCGACCGCCTGGCTCTCTTTACTGAAGTCGTTTGCGAAGTCGAGAAAGGGGCCTGGATGAAGCGCTTGTCGCAGCTCCTGCGGCGAAAGCTGAACGCTTCCAGAGTTAAGACGATGGAAGATGACGTAGAGAAGGCTCTCGTCTTGCCAGTTCCGAACAATGACTGTTCTGATTGTCTGGTTCTGGAGAGCGTCGAAATCGTCGCGGTGCGAACCGGACTGCAGGGACTGAAACGTGGCGCCGTTGAGATCTTTCCTAATTTTCAGCCCGGTGAGACGCAAGGGTTGGGAGACGCCGAGGCCCGCTGGCGCGAAAAAGTGAATTAGGGCGAGAAGCCTTTGCTTGCCATCAATGACGAGGAAGCGACCTCGATTCTCCTTGGTATCCGCCAGTACTATTTGGGGTATGGGCAGTGCAAGCAGAAGGGACTCGATGAATCGACTCTGCCTTATGTCGCTCCACGCTGTCCGACGCTGAAACCTTGGTTCTAGAGCGATGTTTTGTCGAGCTAACTGATTGACAATTGTCTCGGTTGTCCAGTCCGTACCTTGGGTTACGGTGCCCCTGGCAAGAGTGGCTATCGTTATCTCAAGGTCATCCTCTTCCTCTGCCCCAATCTCGACCGACTCATCACCACCTGTTTCTTTGCGTACTTCCATGGCCACCTAAGCTCTTGGTTCTCAGCAACAGCGCAGGGCGCACTCGAGCGTTCAGCACTGACTGAACCCACACCCGTGGCACTTCACGCAACCTTCCATGAAGGCGAGGTCGCCTTCGCAGGCGGGGCACTTCAGTTTGTAGTGGCCGACGTTGCGCGGGGTGCCGCTCGACTTGGGGTTGGGGACCGTCGCTGCCGGCGCGACGAACGGAGGCGGCGCGATCGCGGGCGGGAGCACCGCTCCGTCGAAGTTTGCGCGGCCGAGCAACAGGGCTTCGAGTCCGTGCGCGCGCTTCGCGTCGAGGTAGCGCTGCACCGCTTTCGCCAAGCCGTCGCCCAGCGACATGATGCGCCCGTCGCGCGTCGGCACCGTCAACGACGAGCCGATGCCTTCGAGTTGCTTGATCGCGAGCTCGAGCGATCCGTTCGAGCGCAGCCACAGCGACATCAAGCGACAGATCGCTTCGAGATCGGAGTTGGCGACATCCCCGCCCTTGCCGAGTTGCGCGAAGACCTCGCGCTCCTTGCCGATCACCGGGTCGACCGAGATCTTCACGTGCATGTTGCCGAAGGGCGTCATCTGGCGGATGCGCAGGCTCGGCATGATCTCGGGCAGGCGCACGGGCGTCGGGTCGAGCTTCACCGCGGGCAAGAACGACGTGTCGGAGAGCGCCGACTCCGGCACGGGAGCTTCGACCGTCTCCTTGCGCTTGGTCGAACCCTTGAGCGCCATCGGCTGCATCTCGCGGCAACCGTCGCGGTACACGGTCACACCCTTGACGTCCTCGTCGATGGCGAGCTCGAAGATCGAGCGCACGTCTTCGACCGTCGCTTCGTGCGGGAAGTTGATCGTCTTGGAGATCGAGGAATCGCAGTGGCGCTGGAACGCCGCCTGCATCTTCATGTGCCAGAAGGGCGTGATGTCGCGCGCGGTGACGAACACGCGCTTGAAATCCTCGGGGATGTCGAGCGCCTTCAGTGAGCCCTGCTCGATCACTTGGTTGACGAGCTCGTCGGACCACAGGCCGCGCTTCTTGGCGATCTCTTCGAAGACGTAGTTGACCTCGCGCATCACCGTCGGGCGGCCCTTGGTGTCCTTCATCACTTGGCGGATGAAGGCCAGCGAGAACATCGGTTCGATGCCGCCCGAGCAGTCGGCGATGATCGAGATCGTGCCGGTCGGCGCGACGGTGGTCGTGTAGCTGTTGCGCAGGCGCCGGCCCTGCTTCTGCCAATCGCTGCCTTCCCAGGCCGGGAACACGCCGCGCTCTTCGGCGAGCATCTCGCTCGACGAGTGCGACTCGTCGTTCAACACGCGCATCACGTCTTCACCGAAGGCGCAGCCCTCGGCGGAGTCGTAGGCGAGGCCGAGCTTGAACAGCGCGTCCGCGAAACCCATCACGCCCAGCCCGATGCGGCGCGTGGTCTTCGACATGTTGTCGATCTGCGGCAACGGGTACTTGTTGGCCTCGATGACGTTGTCGAGGAAGCGCGTCGTCGTGTGGATGATCGCCTTGAACTCGTCCCAGTCGAAACGCGCTTCCTGGCCCTCGCCGCGCACGAACAGGCCGAGGTTGATCGAGCCCAAGTTGCACGAGTCGTAGGGGTGCAGCGGCTGCTCGCCGCAGGGATTCGTCGCTTCGATCAGGCCGACGTTCTTGATCGGGTTGCGCGCGTTGACGCGGTCGATGAACACGACGCCCGGTTCGCCGGTGCGCCAGGCGTGGTCGACGATCAGGTCCCAGATCTCGCCGACCGTCCAAGCCTGCGTCGTCGGATTGCCGTCAGCGTCGCGCTTGAAAGCCTTCTTCCATTCCTTCGAGCGCGGGTTCTGCACCATGTGCGCCTGACCGGGGCTGGCGCGCAGGTCCTCGATGAACTTGTCGGTGACGGTGATCGAGACGTTGTAGTTCTGGAGCTTGGTCAGGTCGTCTTTGAAGGAGATGAAGGCGACGATGTCGGGGTGATCGACGCGCAGGATGCCCATGTTGGCGCCGCGCCGGAACGCGCCCTGCTGGATCGCGTCGGTGGCCTTCGAGAAGACCTGGATGAAGGACAGCGGTCCCTCGGTCGTGCCGCCGGAGCTGGCGACGATGTCGCCTTGGGGGCGCAGGCGCGAGAAGGAGAAGCCCGTGCCGCCGCCGGACTTTTGGATCAACGCGGTGGCTTTGATCGAGTCGAAGATGCCTTCGATCGAGTCTTCGACGGGCAGCACGAAGCAGGCCGAAAGCATGCCCATCTCGCGGCCGGCGTTCATCAAGGTCGGGCTGTTGGGCATGAACAGCTTGCGCGCCATCAAGTCGTAGAACTCGCGCGCGATGGCCAGCGCCTTCTCCGGCGAGCCGCCCGCGTAGTTGAGCTCGGGGCCCGCGATGCACACCGCGACGCGCCAGAACAGTTGACGCGGCGTTTCGATGGGCTTGCTGTTGGTCGGGTCCTTCTTGAGGTAACGCTGCGAGAGCACCTTGACGGCGTTCTCGGTGAGTTGCGGATCGATCAGATCCGCCGGCGCGTCTGCGGCGGCGAGCGCGCGCTGCGCATCTTCACGGGTGATCGGGCTCGACATGTTCGATTGCTTGCGGGACGAGGCAACGCCGGGATTCACGCTCAGTCCTCCAAAGTTTCGGAGCACACAGGCAGCAGGAATAGACGCGGTTGGGACGACCGTTCAACGTCTTCCGCGCGGGACAAACGAGGCTCCATCGCTCTTTCCGCGCGCGGGGGCCAAACCTAGCGATGGGTGCGAGAGCACTTGCGCCGATTTTGCGAGAGGTCGTCGGCGAGGCTTGTGCGCCAATGACTTATCCGCGCAGACCTGAATGCAAATTTGTATCGCTCAGCGGCGAGCGGGCAGACGCGCACGGATGCGGTCGCGAGCCGCGCCCCACTCGGGCAGCCCGAGGAGCTGCGCGGCGATGATGTAAAGCGTGATGCCGCAGCCGATTGCGACGGCGAGCACCAGCCACGATGTGTTCGGCGAGCCCAGCGCCCACCAGCTCGTCCACGCGCCGAGGCCGCACAGCGCTGCGGCGCCGGCCATCTTCGCCAAGCGCGCTCCGAAGTCCGGCAAGCCCGGCACAGTTCCACCGGCTCCTTCGCGCAGCCTGCGCATCAATCCGGGCAGCATCATCGCGACGCCGAGCCAGCTCGCGACCGCCGTCGCCAGCGCGAGACCACCCGTGTCCATGTCGAAGGCGACGACGAACAACACGTTGAGCGCGAGGTTGAGCACGAGCGAGATCACCGAGAGGCGCACCGGAGTTCTGAAATCGCCGAGCGCGTAGTAGGCGCGGCTCAGCAAACCGAGCGCGCCCGCCGGCACGAGCGCGATGCACAACATGCGGATGGCGTCCGCGGTGCGCGCGACGCCCTCGGCGGTGAACTCGCCGCGTTGCAGCAAGCACGCGGTCACCGGCGTCGCGAGCACGAACAGCCCGACGCTGGCCGGCAAGGCGATGAAGGCGATGCCCAGGTGCGTTTGCTCGTGCAGCTTGCGCAGCTCGGCAAAGGAACGCTTGTGCGCCAAGGCCTGCATCGCGGGGAAGACCGCGCTCGTCGCCGCCGTCGCGACCAACGCGAGCGGCAGTTGTTGGATGCGGTTGGCGTAGTAGTAGGTCGACGCGCCGCCCTCGGAGAGCAGCGTGTTGGCCATGAAGCTGTCGACGAGCACGTTGACTTGGTACACGGCCGCACCGACGGCGAGCGGCAGGCTCGCCTTGAGCACTTGCCAAGCCTGGGCGCCGTGGTGACCGACGACGCGCGTGCGCTGCAACAACCCGGCGGAACGCATCTCGGGGACCAGCATCACGAGTTGCGCGACGCCCGAGACGACCAGGCCCCAGGAGAACCAGCGCGCCATCTCGAGGTGCCGCAAGCGACCTTCCGGCCCGTCGGCGGGCGACAGGCCCTTCCAGCCGAATTTCAGGCCGATGACGACCAAGGTCGCGATCGCCACGAGGTTCATCACGCCCGCGCCGGCGCTCGCCGCGGTGAATTTGCCGCGCACCGAAAGCGCTCCGCCGATCAGGCCGCACAGGCAGATCACGACGACGTAGGGCGTGACGTCGAAGGTGAGCACCTTCATCGCCGCAGGATCGCGACCGAGCCAGTTCCAACCGGTCCAAGGCATCACGTCGCTCATCAGCGCGACGGCGCCCATCACCAGCGCGCAAATCCCGATCAGGATCCAGAAGGCGAGCCGCAGCGTGTCCCACATCAGGGCGCGCGCGACGTCCAAACCCTCGTCGGCGTCGAGCTGCGTCATCGCGTTCTGCAACGAAGCCGAGACGGCGCCCTCGCCCAGCAAGCGGCGGAACAGGTTCGGCACGCGCCAGGCGGTGACGAAGGCGTCGAACACGGCCGACTTGTCGCCGAACAGGGCCGAGGTCAGCGCCTCTCGGCCCCAACCGAGCAAGCGCGACAGCGCCGTGAAGCCCGAGATCAGCGCCGTGCGCGCGACGAGGCGCTTGTGACGCCCGACGATGTCGACGCCCGCTGTTCCGCCACCCGCGTCGCCGTCTGTGAGTTTGTGCTGTGCCGGCAAACCGCGCTCTGCCCCTCGAGCGCGAGACACTACCAGCGCCCGCGCGCGGATTCGACGACGCGACGCGCAGCGTTCAACGGCGCGCGTGCATCACGAAGCGCTGCACGCGAACGATGCTGACCTGCGCCGTGCGGGACACGTGCGAAACAAGACCGGTCACGCCGACGCGCAACGCAGCGCACGCGCTGAGGAGGTCCCGCGAGGCGCTCGAACGCGCATGCGTTTGCGCAAGGCCGCGTCGACGCGCGCTCCTTCTCGCCCCGCTCGCTCGCGAATGCCATAGCGAGAACGCGCCCGCTCAGTCGGCATCGCAACGCAGCGCACCCGCTGAGGAAGTCCCGCGAGGCGCTCGAACGCGCATGCGTTTGCGCAAGGCCGCGTCGACGCGCGCTCCTTCTCGCCCCGCTCGCTCGCGAATGCCATAGCGAGAACGCGCCCGCTCAGTCGGCATCGCAACGCAGCGCACCCGCTGAGGAAGTCCCGCGAGGCGCTCGAACGCGCATGCGTTCGCGCGAGGCCGCGTCGACGCGCGCGCCCGTCCTCGCCCCGTCCGCTCGTGAAGGCCATGGCGAAAACGCCGGCTCGGTCCGCATCGAAACCGTCGCCGCGCGGCGACTGCGTGGTTGATCTCGCGAGCGCGTCGATGCGCTCACGCTTGGCGCGCGCGGCGCGGGCCGGCGCTCACGTGTTCGAGAGCATCTTCACGAGGTTCGGCATGCCCGCGCCTTGGTGGTAGCGGTCGCGACCGAGGCTCGTGCAGTTGTCGAGCACGATCTTCTTCAGCTCGTCGGGCCGTCCGATGAACTCGCGGCGCACGGACAAAAACGCGGCGACGAGTCCCGAGACGTGCGGGCAGGCCATGCTCGTGCCGCTGAGTTCCGCGTAGGGCTCTTCGCGGCCCTTGACGCGGTAGCGCGAGCTGCACGAGAGGATGTGCTCGCCCGGCGCGACGAGATCGGGCTTGGCGCGACCGTCGGCCGTCGGCCCGCGCGACGAGAAGTAGGAGATGCCGTAGACGTGCGGCTTGTCGGCATTGATCGAGCCGACGGCCAGGCACTCCTCGAGGTTGGCGGGATCGCCGATCGAGTGCCCGGTGGTCAGGTCGAAATCGCCGTCGCTGGTCTTGACCGTCACGAGACCTTCGTTGCCGCAGGCCACGCACACCACGACGCCTTGGCGCCACAGGCGGCGCAGCTCCTGGCAAATCGGCGAATGCCCGCAGCCGTAATTCTCGGGGTCGAAGGGCCCGCCGAGGCTGAGGTTGACGCCGTGGATCACGAGCTGCGACGCGCGCTCGTTGGTCGCGGCGATGTGATCGAGCGCCTTGATGATCCAAGCGTCGTCGCCCTCGCCGTTGTCGGCGAGCACCTTGTAGACGTGCAGCTTCGCCTCGGGCGCGATGCCGGCGATGTCGCCGCGGCCGAGCTGTTGTCCGCGACCGCTGATGATGCCGGACACGTGCGTGCCGTGGCCGTCGGGATCGTTCATCGACGCGAGCGGCTGCTTCAGCGCGCCGCGCACCGTGCAGTCCCACAACTTGTCGATGCGTCCGTTGAAGTGCGGGTGATCGGACTGCACGCCGGTGTCGAGCACGGCCCAGTTGATGTTGCGACCGAGCGCCTTGTAGGCGATCTGCGCGGCGGGCGCTTGCACGACGTCCGCCGAGCGGTGCAGCAGCGTGCGCTTCTTCGAATTGCGCCAGATGCTGTAGATCGGCAGCTCGTGTTCGCGCAACGCGAGCGTGGCGAGCTCGGGCATCGTCAGGCGCGCGGCGACGAAGCGGCGCAGGCGTTCGATGCCGAGCTCGTCTTCGCTGGATTCGCCGGCGGCTTGTTTGAGCGCTACGACGATGGCCTCGCGGCGTTCATCGAGCGAGTCGAGCGCTGCGCGTGGCTTGCGGCGCGCTGCGGCGATGCCGTCGGCGAGCGGTTCCTTGTCGAGCGCCTCCTTGCGCTGCAACGAGGCCGCGCTGGCAAAGGCCTTTTCGTCGCGGATCTCGATCAACACCGCGCGCCGGCCGAGTTCGTCGCCGTCGACGGACTGCACGTCGCGCGCGATGAAGAAGGTCGCCATGCGATCGCTCGCGGCGCCCAGCGAATGCTCGACGCACTTGCGAACGGCCTTCGTGCGCAGGTAACCCGTCGACGAGTGCGGGTTGAAGTTGCTGAAGCTGAGCGTGTCCGCGTTGACGACCATCGTGTCGTCGACCGCGGGCTCGCCTTTGAAGTCCTGCGCGAGTCCCTTGTCGAGCGCGACAGGGTCGAGCAAGTCGGCGAAGTTGTTCCACGCGCCGACGCCGCGCGGTGCGGGCAGCGGCGTGCCGAGCCCGCCGAGGCGGCGCAAGTTGTCTTGCACTTCCTGCACGCCGAGCGGCGAACCGAGCGTGATCCAGTGCTTGATCGGCAGCTCGCCCTTCAGCTCGGTGAGCACGTCGTAGGAGATGATCGTGCCTTGGCTGTGCGACACCAAGACGATCGGGCCGCCGACGGCGCGCAGCTCGTCGCGCAGGCGTTGACGCATCGCCTCGCGTTGCACGGCGTCGTAGAAGTACGCGGCCGTGTCCTTGATCAAGGACTTGGTGAGGCTCTTGGTCAGCGCCTCGCGCCACGAGCGCGGAATCGGCAGGAATTTGGCGTGCACGGAACGCGTGCGCACGTCGCTGCTCGAGGCCGCGTTTTTTGCGAGCGTGTCGGCGAGCGCTTCGGCGTAGGCCTCTGCGCCGCGCGCGTTTTTGCTCGACAGCTTGGCCTCGCGCAGCAACGCGGCGATCTCGATCGGCGCATCGTTTTCGCCGAGACCGTCAGTGCTGCGGCCGAGCGCGCGCGTGCGCGGACGTTCGACGTCGGGATGGCGGATGTCGCACCAATAGGCCATGCGCGTGCGCTCGCGCATGTCGCGTCCGAACAACGCGATGTCCCAGCTGACCTTGCACTCGGCGCGCGGCGGCTGTTCGCCGATGCCGTGGATGTAGACGATCGTCGGACGCGCGGGGTCGTCGTTCGCTTTCGCGCCGACACGCTTGGTCGACTTGGCGGTGCCTGTGCGGACGGACTTCGCGGTGCTGCGGCGTGTGCTCTTGGCCATGGAAATTTCTCGTCGAGGGCGGCGCGAGTTGCCGCGCGGGCGCGAGTTGCCGCGCGGGCGCGACACGGTAGCCATGAACAACGCCGATCGAAGGGCTTCGTGACGCGCGCCTTTGCTTTCCCGGCGCTGCGACGCGGCGAGTTCTGCATCAGCGGACAACGAGCGCGGCGCGGCTGCTCAGCGCTCGTTCGAAGCGACGCGGTTCACTTGAACAGCAGGTCGAAGCGGCGCTGCATCACGGCGCGTGTGCCGGCCTCGTCAACGCTGCGCTTCGCGGCGTTTTGAGTCGGGTTCGTGACCTCTCCGCGCCGGCCAAGTGAACGAGCTTGGTGCGACGCGCGCAACGCGACGCGACCGACGCACCTGCGACATCAGGCGAGCAGTTCGCCCGCGAGCTTCTGCACGAGCTTGCCGTCGACTTCGCCCTTGTGTTTGGCCATCACGGCCTTCATCAAGGTGCCGACGTCCTTCTTCGTGCTCAGCTTCAGCTCGCTGATCAAGCGCTGCACCGCGGCACGCGCTTCGTCCTCGTTGAGCTGCTTGGGCATGTAGCGACGCACGACTTCGAGCTCGGCTTGCTCCTTGGCGACGAGGTCGGGCCGCGCGTTCTTCGAGAACACGTCGATCGACTCCAGGCGCGTCTTCGCCGCGACTTGGATGATCGAGGTCACCAGCTCGTCGGTGATCTCCTTGCCAGCTTCGAGCTCCTGCTTCTTCACCGCGGCGACGATCAGGCGCAACGTGTCGCGTGCGACCTCATCGCGCGCGAGCATCGCCTTCTTCACGTCCTGTTGGAGCGTTTCGTACAGCGTCATGGGTTCAGCTCCGTCTGTGCGCGGTCATTCCGCGTCCGGCGTGTCGTCTTCGACTTCCGGCGCTTCGATCGGCCGGTCATCGCCGGCGTCATCGTCGCCCGTGTCAACGTCATCGTCGTCCGCATCGTCGCCCGCAGGCTCCAGCGGTTCGATCGGACGCGGACGCGCCGTGATCTGGTACTGCGTGAGGTCCTCGGCGCTGACCAGCTCGACGCCGACCAAACGGTCGCCGTCCTTCAGGTTGACGACGCGCACGCCCTGCGTGTTGCGGCCCATCGGACGCATCTCGGTGATCGGCGAGCGCACGATCATCCCCGACTCGGTGATCAAGATCACTTCGTCGTCTTCGCGGCACAGCACCATGCCGACCACGTGGCCGTTGCGGCCTTCGGTGCGGATGTTGATCACGCCTTTGCCGCCGCGACCCTTGGTCGGATAGTCCTCGATCGGCGTGCGCTTGCCGAAGCCGTTCTCGCAGGCCGTCAACAGGAAGCGATCAGGCGCGGCGACGATCATGTC
>CAYHRR010000003.1:0-24097 GCA_964358875.1 uncultured Planctomycetaceae bacterium
GGCCGTTTCTCTCGGGTTTTCAGGCAGCTTTGAGCGCTCGCGGCTTCCCCGCGGACGACCTCTGAGGTCATCCGCGCACGCCTTCGCGCAGTGCGCGCGTCGGCGGGTCGGGGATCAGCCTTGCAGCAGACTCAGAGCGAGTTGGGGTTGAACGTTGGCTTGCGACAGGATCGCCACGGCGGCCTGTTGCATGATCGTGTTGCGCGTGAGGTCCGCGGTTTCCGAGGCCACGTCGACGTCGCGGATGCGACTCTCGGCGCTGGCCAGGTTCTCCTGCGCGTTGCTGATCGACGAGATCGCCGATTGCAGGCGGTTTTGCGCGGAACCGAGCGCACCGCGTGCAGTCGTGACGATGTCGACGGCGGCGTCGATCACGCTGAGCGAGGCTGCGGCGCCCGCCGCACTCGCGACGCTGAGCGTGTTGATCGACAGAGACGTCGCGGTCGAGTCTTGCAGCGAGACCGTGATGATCTCGGCCGCATTGACGCCCGCTTGCACGTCGATCGAAGTCGTCGTGCCGTCGAGCAAGTCGACGCCGTTGAACGTCGCCGTGGTCGAGATGCGATCGATCTCGCTGATCAGTTCCTGGTACTCGGTGTCGAGCGTCGCGCGGTCCGCCGTCGAGAGCGTGCCGTTGGCCGCTTGGATCGACAGCTCGCGCATGCGGTTCAAGATGCCGTTGACTTCGTTGAGCGCGCCTTCCGCGGTCTGGACGAGCGAGATGCCGTCCTGCGCGTTGCGTTGCGCCGCGCCGTAGCTGCGGATCTGCGAACGCATGCGCTCGCTGATGCCCAGACCGGCGGCGTCGTCGGCTGCTGTCGCAATTCGGAGACCGCTGGACAGTCGTTTGAAGTTGCCCATCAATCGAACGCTGACGGAACTCAAGTTCCGCTGCGCGTTCATCGAGGCAAGGTTCGTGTTGACTCGGAGGCCCATGTTGAGAGTCCTGGGGAAACGGGGTTTGTTGTGGGGTCGCTGTTTGAATCCGCGCCCTTTGCGGCCCTGGCCGCCTCGAGGCACGACCAGTTCTCGGAGGGCGAGCGAAACGCTGAAGCGCGCGCTGTCGAAAACCGTCGCGATGCTGCGCGTTCGGGTTTTCCTTCCTCTGTTAATGCACGGTGCGAAACGGGAGCACGGCGCGTGAGCACGTTGCCCGTGTTGCGCGGCGCCGGCGCGAACGAATTTCACGCCGAGCTCGCGCGTGTCAGCGCCTCGCCGCGCACGAGCGTGCTGATCCGCGCGCCGCGCGGAACGCCGCTCGACGCCGTGGCGACCGCCATTCACCGCTGCTCACAACGTGCCGCGTTCGAGTTCGTCGGTGTGCGTTGCGCGGAACTCACGCCCGCCTCCGTTGCGCGCGCTTTTGCTGCCGCCGGCCGCGGAACGCTGCTGCTCGACGAAATCGCTCTGTTGTCGCTCGAAGTGCAAACGGAGTTGGCGCGCGCGCTCGGCCTGCGCGAAATCGCCGGCACACCGATCGAAGCGCGCGTGCTCGCGGCGACTGCGCTCGATCCCGAACAGCTCGTCGCGCGCGGCGCATTGCGAGAGGACCTGCTGTACCGCCTCAACGGACTCGCGCTCGCGCTTCCGACGTTGAGCGCGCGCCGCGCCGCCATCGTGACGCTGGCACGCGAACAGCTTGCGCGCGTCGCGCCGCTCCACCGCGTGCGCGAGCAGGGCTTCACACGCGCCGCCGAGCAGCGGCTCGCCGACCATGCTTGGCCCGGCAACGACCGCGAACTCGAACTGGTGGTCGAGCGCGCCCTGTTGCGGGCCGGGGACGGTCCGATCGATGTCGTGCAGCTCGCGCTCGGCGAAACGCCGCCGCGCGCGCGCGAAAGCGCGCCGGACTCGATCTCGCCCGCGCTCGTCGACCGTTCGCTCGCCGCCGTCGAAGAGGCCTTGATCCGCCGTGTGATGCACGACGAGCACGGCAACAAGAGCCGCTGCGCGCGCGTGCTCGGCCTGCACCGCGCAACTTTGCACAGCAAGCTCAAGACCTACCGCATCGAGTCCTGAGCGCCGCGAAAGCGCTGCCGACGCGTGCTGCGGCGCGCCCCCGAGCGGGAAAAACCTGCGCGGTTGTTTCTTGAATCGATCAAGGAATTCCCGATTCGCGCCGACATGTGCGCCTGCCGGACACCCCCTGCGATTCCTTCGCCCCCGGATCCCCCCATGACACCGATCGTCGAAACCAAGCCCGCGCCGAGCCCCGAGTTGGCCCTGACCATGACGCACGTGCTGCGCAACCCGCTCGCGGCGTTGCGCGCGTCGATGGAATCGCTCGCCGGCAGCTACAGCGAACAAGATCCGCGCGCGCAACAACTGCGCGGTGCGCTGGATCAAGTGCTCAAGATGTCGCGCGACGTCGACGCGCTCGTGCAGCTCACGGCGCCGCGCCCCTTGGCGCCGCTGCAGTGCACGGTCGAGGAAATTCTGCGCGCCGCGCAACGCGGACTGCGCTTCGACCTGACCTCGCGCGTGAAGCTCGCCGACGCGAGCGAAGGCGCGACCATGATGGTCGACGGTCCGTTGCTCGCCGATTGCTTGCATCGACTGCTCGAGAGCGCCTTGGTGAGCTGCGGCGAATTCGTGCTGCTCTCCGCGCGCGTCGAGAGCGAGTTCGTTCACTTCGCGATCGTCGAAGGCGGCGACGATCGGCCTTTGCGCGGCTTCAAGCCCGCCGACCTTCCGACGGCGCGCGCTGCAGCGCTCGCGCTGGGTCTGTCGCTCGCACGCCGCGACCTCGAACGCATCGGCGGCACGCTGCAGGTCACGCACACGCTGCTCGCCAACACGTGCATGAACGTCCGCATTCCGAGCACGCCGCCCACGCGCGCCTAGTCCGCAGCGATCCCGCGCCATGAGCCTCGACCACTTCGCCTCGTCCGACGGAAAAAAGCCGCAGCAGCCGGCCCACGCCGCCGCGCCCGAGGAGACCGACGAAGACCTGTTCAACTTCGACGATCTCGGCGGCGGCTCGGCCAAAGCCGCTGCGACGAAGCAGGAGCTCGACGCCGCGTTGACCAAGGTCGGCGTTGCCGCTGCCGAGGTCGCGAGCACCGTCGCTCAAGCAAAGCCCGCGACTGCGGCGCCTGCTGCGAAGCCCGCGCCGCTTGCACCTGCGGTCAAAGCCACGGTGCCGACTCCTGCAGCCAAGCCCGCAGCGCCCGCCGCCGTGAGCGCACCCGTCGGCGGCGCTTCGGTTGTCGCCGTCGCCGCGCAACGCCAACAAATCTCTGCGACGCCGTTGGTCCTCGGACTGGTCGCGGCGCTGGTCGTCACCAACCTGACGCTCACCATCGTTTCGTGGAACTCCTCGCGCTCGGTGCGCGACGAGCTCGTCGACTTCGGCCACGACATCGTCGACGCGGGCGCGGCGCTGCGTTCGACGAACGCCGCGACGACGCCTGAAAGCACCGCGGGCTCCGGCCTGATGTTCGATCGCCTGCCCGAGGGCTACCGCACGATCGAGCTCGCCAAGCAACGCATCGAGCGTGGCGAGTTCGCGCGCGCGCGACGCGCCCTGTACGGCCTGCTCGCCGTCGTCGATCGCATCGCCGAGCCGGCGCGCGCGGAGATCGAGGCCCAGGCGCAATTCACGCTCGCCGATTCATGGCGCGCGGAAGCGGAGCACTGCGCGACGCTCGCGCCGCACGTCGACGCCGCCGTCGAGCACGAATCGGCTGCCGACGCTTCTGCGGAGCATGCTCCGAGTGATGCCGCGCCGGACACCGCTGAGAACGCCGCGCCCGCGACCGAGGGTCACCACTGATGAAGTTCATCGCGACCATGGCGCTGCTGCTGCCGCTGCAAGCCGAAGCGCCCGCGCGCGACGGGCGTCTCGCCGTGCAATCCACTCAGGAAGCCGGCGAGAAGCTGTTCAGCGTGTCCTGCGACAACGTGCCCTTGTACGACGTCGTGCGCGAGCTCGCTGCGCACGCCGACGCGGACGTCGACGGCTTTCAAGAGGCCTGGCGCAAGCTGCTCGTGACCGTCGATCTGCGCCGCCGACCGTTGCGCCAAACGCTCGCCTATCTGCTGGGCAGCGTCGAGCTCGCCGCCGACGTGCGCCAAGGCGCGATCTACATCCGACCGGTCGAACGCCCCGAAACCGCCGAGGATTTGCGGCAGATCGCCGTCGCGTCGTACCAACTCGCGCCGCGTCAGTTCCCGGAGCACGAACTCGTTCCGCGCGCCGAACAACGCCTCGGCGAACTCGAGGAGCAACGCGGCGATCGCGCCGCAGCCCGCAAGCGCTACACCGATCTCGTCGAGCGCCATCCGGAAGCGGAACTCGTGCCCGCCGTGATGATGCGTCTCGGCGCGCTGATGGTCGCCGAGCGCGACTGGCAATCGGCGGCCGTGCGCTACGAAGACCTGCTGCGCTTTCCGCGCCCGCATCCCTATCAAATCGAGGCGCGCACCGAGCTGCTGCGTTGCCTCGCGCACGGCGGTGATTTCGAGCGCGGTCTCGACCTCGTCGAAAGCCTCGATCTCGCTTCTCCGGCGTCGACGCTCGAAGCCTCCGTCGATCGACGGCTGCTGCGCGCGCGCTGCCTCGCGGGCCTGATGCGCGGTCGCGAAACGCTCGCCGTGCTCGATGAAATCTCGCAGTCGACGCTCAGCGCCGATGAACGTCGCGACTACTTGGAAGTGCGCGCTACGGCATGCGAGTCCGCCGAGCAGCCCGATCAAGCGGCGCGCACGTGGCTTTCCTACAGCCGCGAGACGCAAGGCGCGGAGCGGCTGCGCGGGCTCGAAGCTGCCGCGCGTATCGCGCTCGCTGTCGACGACACGCTCGGGGTGTTGTTCGTCGAAGCGCTCGCGAAGAAGGACGGCATCGATTCCCACGCCATCGACGCCGCGGCGCACGAAGCGCGCACGCGCATGTCGCTCGACACAGGTCGACTCGACGCGCCCGCGTTGTTGCAGCGCATCGAACGCGGCGAGCGTTTGCTCGCTGCGGGCATGCATTCCGAAGGCTTCGACGTGCTGCGCGCGATTTCCAAGCACGTCGGCGTGCTCGGTGAGAAGGAGCGCGCGCGCTACGCCCGGACCTACGCCGGCTGCCTTGCTGCAGAAGTCAATGTCGACGCCGCCGTCGCGCTGCTGCGCGAAACGCTGGCCGTCGTCGGCTCTCCCGAGGAGCGTCGCTCTCTGTTCTTGCAAGCGGGCGAGTTGCTCGAACGCCACGACCGTCTCGACGAAGCGATCGAGGCCTACCGAGGAAAACTGTGATGCTGAAGTTCCAATACGCGATCAATCTCGGTCTGGCGCTGGTGCTCGGCGTGCCCGCCGTGACCTTGGGCGTGCAGGCCAACGAGCCGCTCGAAGTCACGCTGCGACGCACGATCGACGCGCTCGATCAACTCGCTTCGATCGAAGAACGCTTGCACGAGCGCGACGCGAGCGCGATCCACGACGTGTTGCGTGCGACCGAAGCTCCGGTCGCCGTCAATGCGCAAGACCCGGGCGCCGACGATCAACTGCTCGGCGATCTGCGGCAGCAGGTCGAGAGCCTGCAGCGCGAAGTCGGCGAACTCGAACGCGTCGCGCCGCTTCCGACCGTGCGAGTGCCTTCGCCGCATCTCGTTACCGAGGATTTCAACGCGCCTCCGAGCACGCCGACCGTCGGGCTCGACGACTCCGCGCGTCGCTTGCTCGCTTCCGCGCCGCAAGTCGGCAACCGCGTGAACACCGGCGCGCCCGTTCCGACCGACGCCGTCTCCACGACCAGCGACAAGCGCGCCTTCGAGCCCGAGGGTTACGCCGCCGACGCTGTGACGCTAGGGCGCGCCTACTACCGCCAGGGCCGCTTCGATCAAGCGCTCGCGACCTTCGAAACCGCGGGCAAGAACGCCGACGCTCTGTATTGGCGCGCGCGCAGCCTCGAGAAATTGGCTCGCAACGCCGACGCGCTGGCGGCCTACGCCGAGGTGCTCGCGCTTCCCGACGGCGGTGCCGCTGCGGAGCGCGCCAAGGAAGATCTCGAATTCCTGCGCTGGCGCATCGACTTTGAAACGCCCAAGGCGCGCGGAGGCAAGCCGCTGTGAGCCGCACCGTCGCCACATCGGAACGCGACGTCGAGCACGAGCTCGGCGAGACCGCGCGCGCGCTGCAAACGCTGTGCACGAGCCTCGAATCGAGCTATCAGTCGCTCGAGGCGCGCGCGCAACGTGTTGAGAAGGAGCTCGCGCGCACCAATCGCGAGCTCGAGCGCAAGGTCACGCAGCTCGACGCCGTCACGGCCGACCTCGAGGCGATTCTCGAGGCCCTGCCGACCGGCGTGATCGTGCGCGACGCGAGCGGTCGCATCGTGCGCATCAACAGTGCGGCGCTCGACGTGCTCAACGCGCGATCGGAGGACGTGCTCGGTACCGAGGACACCGCGCTCGGCGCTTGCGCCGGCGAAGCGTGGGTCGAGAGCGAGCTCGAGCGCGCCGACGGACGACGTTCGATCGTCGCGCGACGTTGCTCGGCGATCCGCGCGAAGCACGGTGCGAAGAAGCGCGCGACGCTCGGTGGCTCGGTCGAGATCCTCGACGATCGCACGCAGCTCAAGGAACTCGCCGAGCGCTTGCACTCACTCGACAAGCTCGCCGCGCTCGGAAACATGGCCGGCGGCATCGCGCACGAATTGCGCAATCCGATGATGGCCGTCAAAGGCTTCGCCGCACTGCTCGCAGGTCGGTTGGAGCGCGAGACGCAGGAACAACGCTGGGCGCACCTGATCGTCGAAGGCGTCGGCGAGGCCGAGCAAGTGTTGACGAGCATGTTGACGCTCGCGAAGCCCGAAGCGCTCACGCTCGAAACCGTCGACGCCGTCGAATTGGCACAAGCCGCGCTGCGCCTCGCGCGCCACGACGTCGAGCTCGACCAAGGCGTGAAGTACGAGCTCGAACAAGTCTGCGATGCGCCGGACTTCGTCGGCGACCGCATCAAGTTGCGCCAGGCGCTGCGCAATCTCGTCGCCAACGCCCTGCACGCGCAACCGCGCGGCGGCCGCGTGCGCTTGGCGATCACGCACGAAGGCGCCGAGATCGTCGCGCGCGTTTCGGACGCCGGCCCCGGCATTCCTCGCAACCTGCGCCGCGCCGTGCTCGAGCCTTTCTTCACCACGCGCGCCGAAGGCACGGGCCTCGGACTCGCGCTCGTTCAACGCATCGCCGAACTCCACGGCGGCTGCGTCGAGATCTCTCCCCTTTCAAGTTCCCTCGGAGGCGCCGACGTGCTCCTCCGCCTCCCCTACCGATCCCCGCAGAGCTGACACAGATGTCGATCCAACGCATCCTCGTCGTCGACGACGACAATCTCTCCCGCCAGTTCCTCGTCGAAGCTTGCAAGAGCCTCGGCTATCAAGTGGCTGTCGCCCGCGACGGCAACGAAGGTTTCGAGCAAGCGCGCAACGCTTCGCCCGACCTCGTGCTCACCGACTTGCGCATGCCGGGCTCGGACGGACTGCAGCTCGTCGAGCGTGTGCAGAAGGAGATGCCGGGCTTGCCCGTCATCGTGATCACGGCACACGGCACGGTCGAAACTGCGGTGCAGGCCATGCGTTCGGGCGCGTGCGACTTCTTGATGAAGCCGTGCACGGCCGACACGCTGCAACTCGTCATCCGCCGCATCGAACGCACGCGCCGCTTGGAGCGTGAGAACGAGTACCTGCGCGGCGAGATGCTCGGTTCGCCGACGACGATCATCGCCGACAGCGCGCAGATGCTCGAAACGCTGCGTTCCGCGAAGAAGATCGCCACCGCCAAGGGCACGGTGCTCGTCACCGGCGAGAGCGGCACGGGCAAGGAGCGCATCGCGCACCTCATCCATCAGGATTCGAACCGCAAGAACGGGCCGTTCATCCGCGTCAACTGCGCGGCCTTGAGCGAGTCGTTGCTCGAAAGCGAGCTGTTCGGTCACGAGCGCGGTTCGTTCACCGGCGCGCACAAGACGCGCGAAGGTCGCTTCGAGCTCGCCGACGGCGGCACGCTGTTGCTCGACGAAATCGGCGAGATCTCGCCCAACTTGCAGGCCAAGTTGCTGCGCGTCCTCGAAGAGGAAGAGTTCGAGCGCGTCGGCGGCAATTCGACCATCAAGGTCGACGTGCGCGTGATCGCGACGACCAACCGTGATCTCGCGCTCGAGGTCAAGTCGGGTCGCTTCCGCGAGGACCTCTACTACCGCCTGCACGTGCTGCCGATCCACGTCGCGCCGTTGCGCGAACGCGCGGCCGACATCCTGCCGCTCGCCAAGCACTTCACGGCGCACTACGCCAAGACGCAGGGCCAGCCGGTGCCGGCGCTGTCGAGTGCGGCCGAACAACGTCTGCTGCAATGGTCGTGGCCGGGCAACGTGCGCGAGCTCGAGAACGTCGTGCAACGCGCGGTCGTGCTGCTGCAAAGCAACACGCTCGAAGCCGACGACCTCGTGTTCGGCACCGCGAGCGGTCCGATCGGCGTGCTGCAAGGCGGCGCATCGATGTCGGGCGCGCGGCCGGCGCTCGCCAATCGTCCGCTGGCCGACATCGAACGCGAAGCGATCCTCGAGACGCTCGGTTCGACCGGCGGCAACAAGACCGAGGCGGCGCGGCGCATGGGCGTCAGCGCGCGCACCTTGTCGAACAAGATGAAGCTGTGGCGCCGTTTGGGCCTGGTGGCCTGAGAACGAGCCATGGACGCAGGCATCGAAGGCAACGTCGGTCTGTTGATGAAGTTGATGAGCGCGTCGACCCAACGCGCGCGCGTCATCGCCGGCAACTTGGCCAACGAAGCGACGCCGGGCTACCGGCGTCAGGTGCTGCACTTCGAGAACCTGCTCGGTGAAGCGATGCAGTCGGGGCGCACGGACGTCGAGTCGATCGTTCCTCGTGTCGAGGAAGATCGACTGACTCCGGCGCGCGCCGACGGCAACAACGTGACGCTCGAACTCGAGCTCAACGCCGATCGCCAAAACCGGCTCTTGTACGAGACCTACGCAGCCGTGCTGCAGAGCCACTTCGACCTGATGAAGACCAGCATCGAGAGCGGGAGGTAGCGCATGGACGGCGTGAACAAACTCTTCAGCGGTATGCGCATCGC
Source organism: uncultured Planctomycetaceae bacterium (assembly GCA_964358875.1). Lineage (GTDB taxonomy): Bacteria > Planctomycetota > UBA1135 > UBA1135 > CAYHRR01. Next base: position 9,075 of record CAYHRR010000003.1, read on the forward strand.
GGCGAGCGGCATGGCCGCCGAGCGCGTGCGCATGGACACGGTGGCGCAGAACATCGCCAACGCGCAGCTGACCAAGACGCCCGAAGGCGGTCCGTACCGTCGCCAAGTCGTCGAGTTCGAACCGCTGCTCGTCACGGCCGAGGACGGTCGCGAGGTTTCGGCGGGTGTGCGCGTTCGCGCTGTGAAACCCGACGTTTTCACGCCCTTCGAGCGCGTCAACGATCCCACGCATCCCGATGCCGATGCCGGCGGCTGGGTCTCGTACCCGAACGTCAACACGACGCGCGAGATGGCCGACCTGATCACCGCCGCGCGCGCCTACGAAGCCAACCTCGGCGTGCAGGACTCGTTCGTGCGCATGGCCGAGCGCGCTCTGCGCCTGGTCCAGTGATCCCAAGCAACAACGACTGAAGCACAGCGATGATCAACGGAGTCGGACGGGACGGAGGCCTGGCGCGCGCGGCATTCGACGCGGCGTTCAAGGCGCTCGAGCAAAAGGCGGAAGGCGTCGACTCCAAGTTCGCGCAAGCCTTCGACAGCACGGGCGCGCTGCAACGCGGCGACGCCGTCGGCAACTCGGTCGAGAACACGCTCTTCAAGGGCCTCGAGCAAACCAACGACTCGGTCAAGCAAGTCGAGAACCTGCCGCTCGAAATGATCACGGGCAAGATCGGCGACTTCCACGAGGTCGCGGGCCGGCTGAAGCAGGCCGAGTTGATGTTCAAGTTCAGCCTCGAGGTGCGCAACAAGTTGATCGATGCGTACCGCGAGACGATGCGGATGAACGTTTGAGCTAAATCCAGATGAACTTCGACCTGCACACGCTTCTCGACCAGATCGTCAAGTCACCGGCGCGCACCAAGCTCGTCGTGCTGCTCTCGATCGCCGCCATCGTCGGTGCGATCGGCATCAGCGGCTGGATCTCCGGTCAACCGCACTTCGTCAAGCTGTACTCCGACCTGCCCGACGCGGAACGCGTCGCAGTGGAGAAGGCACTCGCCGGCGGCAACATCCGCTATCGCGTCAGCGACTTCCCCGGACCGTTCGTGATCTATGTCGACGACTCGCAGTACGACCAGGCGCAGATCGCGGTCGCACTCGGCGAAGCGCTGAAAACCGCGCCGAAAGGCATCGAATCGGGCGCGAGCGGCGCGTCCTCGATCTTCATGAGCGCCGGCGAGCGCAACCAAACGATGAACAAGCGCGAGTGGCAGGAGGCCGAGCGCTTGCTCGAGTGCCTCGAATTCGTCGCCGATGCGACGGTGACCACCTCGATGCCCGATCCGTCGCCGCTGCGCGAGCGCAGGCCCGTGACGGTCTCGGTCGCGCTCGAGCTGAAGGGCGCGCCGCTGCTCTCGCAAGAGCAGGCCTCGAACATCGCCAAGCTCGTGCGCTACCGCTTCGGCGTTCCGGCCGAGAACATCGTCATCGCCGATCAGACGGGACGCACGCTGTACGACCCGTCGCTGCTCGAAGATCACACGACCGGCGTCGACGACATCGTCAAGCAATCGGCGAAGTACGACACCGAGGTCGCGCGCAAGGCCAACGAACAAATCGAGCGCGCCTACGGGCCGCGCAAGGTGCTCGTCAGCGTCGTGTCCGAGTGGGACAACGACCAGATGACCAAGGTCGACGAGAAGGTCGATCCCGAGTCCGTCGCGACGCAGATCGATTCGAAGACCACGCAGACGCCGCAGGGCTCGACCAGCGGCGCTGCGGGCTTCGGCTCCGACAGTCTCGCCGTTTCCAAGGAAGGCGTGGGCGCAGCGAGCGCTGCGCTCGCCAAGACGACCGACGAGAAGAAGACCTTCGAGACGTCGCGTTCGCGCACGCAGACCGTGCGCTCCGCGCCGGTGCTCAAGCGCCTGTCGGTCTCGCTCGTGCTCGACGAAAGCCTGTCCGCGAAGAAGGACGAGATTCAGAAGCTCGTCGAAGCAGCGGTCGGTTACGACGCCGCGCGCCAAGACACGATCGCCGTCAGCATCACGGGCTTCGTCGCTCCGCCGGCGCTCGATCCTGCGCTCGATCCAAGCTCGCCGGAAGCGGCCGCAGCCGTGGAGGACAAGGCTCCGAGCCCGATGGTCAAGCTGCTGCTCGAGCGCGGCGTCGAGATCGTTTCCGCGCTCGCTTTCCTGGTGTTGCTCGTGACGAGCATCAAGGGCGGCAAGAAGGCTGCGGCGAAGGCCGGCGCGCAAGCCGGCGCTCCGAGCAGCGGCGAAGCGATCGCGCACGCGAGCGGTGCCGCGCACGCCGAAGCACACGCGCAAGCGGTCGAGATCGATCCCGATGCGCTGGCGCGCGCGCAAATCGAAGAGCTCGTGCGCACGGATCCGCGCCGCGTCGGCGAAATCCTGTCGCGCTGGGTCGACGACAAATCTCCTGCGAGGGCCGGCCGGTGACCGATTTTCTCGACATGTCCGGCGCACAACGCGCCGCTTCGTTCCTGCTCAGCCTCGACAAGGAGGCCGCCGGCAACGTCTTCAAGCACATCGACGAGAAGGTGATCGTCGAGGTCGTCGAAGCGATGGGTCGTCTCGAGGCCTCGATGACCGATCCCGAGACCGTGCGGGCGCTCGAGAAGGAGCTGTTCAAGTCGTTGCGCAAACCGCGCGGCGCGCGCATTCGCTCCGACGAAGAGCTGCACGCGATGCTCGCGCAGACGCTCGGCAAGGAGCAGGCCGGCTCGCTGTTCGAGAAGATCCAGCAGCGCCTGTTGCACGAGCGCCCGTTCATTTCGATCGAGAAAGAACCGGCCGCGAACATCGCGCAGGTCCTCATGCAGGAATCCGACGCCGTCGCGGCGTTGGTGCTCGCGCATCTCGATCCGTCGCTGTCCGCCGAAGTGTTGAGCGGCTTGCCGCCCGAGCGCGCGCTCTTGCTCGTCAAACGCATGGCCGCCCTCGTGCCGCCGGGCTTCGACACGCTCGTCGCCATCGCGCAGAACCTCAACGCGCGCTTGAAGGCGTTGTCGGGCGCGCCGGTGTCCGCCGACACGGCCTCGCAGCTGAAAACGATCGCCGAGGTGCTGAATTACTCGAAGCCCGAGATCGAGAAGACGGTGCTCGACGGCATTCAGAAGGACGACGCGAAGATGGCCGCGGACATTCGCGAGTTCATGTTCACGTGGGAGGACCTGGCCGGTCTCGACAAGCGCGCGATGCAGAAGATCCTCGCTTCGATCGACACGCGCACGCTGTCGATCTCGCTGAAGGCCTGCTCCGTCAAAGTCGAGGAGAACATCATGAACAACCTGAGCACGCGCGTGCGTGACATGGTCAAGGACGAGCGCGACCTCGCCGGCACGATGCCGATGAAGGACGTGCAGAACGCGCGCGGCGAAGTGATGAAGGCCGTGCGCTCCCTGATGGAAGCGGGCGAGTTCCGTCCGGCACGCGCTGGAGAAGAACTTGTCGCGTGAAATCGACGACACGACGTTGCGCGCGACGTTGAACGCACGGCCTTCGGGCGCGCGCGTCGTCGTCGGAACGCTCGAGGGCTCGTTGACGCGCTCGGTGCAACGGCGTTGCGACGCCGCGCGCGCCGAGGGCGAGTCACGCGCGCGGGATTTCGCAGCCAAGGCACTCGACGAAGCCTGTGCGAGGCTCGACGCGGCACGTGAAGTGGCCGCGACGAAGCTCGCGCGCAGCGCGGTGGAGCTGGCGGTCGAGATCGCGCGCGTACTTGTGCGCCGCGACATCGACACAGGCCGGCACGACATCCAAGCGATGGTGCGCGAGTCGCTCGCCGCATCCGGCGTCGGACGCGGCACGTGCGTCGTGCACCTGCATCCGCTCGACGCGGCGACCTTGTCCGAGATCCGCTTCCGTTCCGGCACGACGATCGAGGCTGACGAAGCTGTCGCGCGCGGGGACGTCCACGTCTCGACGCCGCACGGCTTGCTGGTGCGCGAAGTGCCCGAGGCCTTGCGCGCCATCCACGATCGTTTGCTCGCGGAGAGCGCGTGATGCTCGACCTCGAGCGTTGCCGCGACGTGATTCGCGAGGCTTCGACGCCCTACTACCGCGGGCGCGTCGAGAACGTCTCCGGCGTGCTCGTCGAGGCGGTCGGCGTGCCGGCAGCAGTCGGCGAGCTGTGCCGCATTCGCCGGGCGCAGCCGGGCGCGCCCGACGCGCTCGTCGACGCCGAAGTCGTCGGCTTCCGCGGTTCGACCACTTTGTTGATGCCGCACGGCGACGTGCTCGGCATCGCGCCGATGCAACCCGTGATCGCGCTCAAGCGTCCGTTCGGCGTTGCCGTCGGACCCGAGTTGCTCGGACGCATGATCGACGGCTTCGGAGCACCGCTCGACGGCCGCGCGCGCGCAACGTGCGTGGAGCAACGCAACGTGCGCGCGGAATCGCCGGATCCGATGCGTCGCGCGCCGATCGACACGCCGCTGCAGACCGGCGTGCGCGCGATCGACGGCTTCACCACGCTCGGTCGCGGTCAACGCATCGGCATCTTCGCGGGCTCGGGCGTCGGCAAGTCCACATTGCTCGGACAAATCACGCGCGGCACGGATGCGCAAGTGATCGTCGTGTGCTTGGTCGGCGAGCGCGGGCGTGAAGTCCGTGCGTTCCTCGACGAGGTGCTCGGCCCGGACGGCATGCAGCGCTCGGTGATGGTCGTCGCTACGTCCGATCGGCCGCCGATCGAACGCTTCATGGCGCCCTTCGTGGCCGTCACGATCGCCGAGTACTTCCGCGACCAAGGTCTCGAAGTGTTGTTGCTGATGGACTCGGTCACGCGTTTCGCGGCGGCTTCGCGCGAGATCGGCTTGGCTGCCGGTGAACCGCCGACCGCGCGTGGTTTCCCGCCGAGCTTTTTCGCCACCGTGCCGAAGCTCGTCGAACGCATGGGCCGCACTGTCGACGGTTCGATCACCGGCATCCTCACGATCTTGCTCGACGGCGACGACGTGAACGATCCGGTGGCGGACACGCTGCGCGGTCTGCTCGACGGACACCTCGTGTTGTCGCGCGACCTCGCACAACGCGGCCACTATCCCGCCATCGACGTGCTCGCGAGCTTGTCGCGTCTGATGCCGTCGCTCACGACGCCGGCGCAGCGCGCTCAAGCCGATCAAGTGCGCAGCCTGCTAGCCGCGTGGAAGGAAGGTCGCGATTTGGTCGAGATCGGCGCCTACAAGGCGGGCACGAATGCGCGCCTCGACGCGGCGATCCGGTTGCGGCCGGCGCTCGACGCGCTGCTTCGGCAAGCGACGGACGAGCTGTCGCCGCTGACCGACACGCGCGAATTCATCGCCAAGCTGAGCGTTCACTTGCAGCAGCTCGAAGCGAAGAAGTGAGCGATGGCGGCCTTTCGTTTTCGGCTCGATCGGCTGCTGCGCGTGCGCGCGATTCGCGAGGAGATCGCGCGCAGCGAGCTGATGCTCGCCGAACAAGCGCGACGGGAGGCCGAAGGCGTGCTCGAGCACGCGCGCGGTGCATTGCGCGGCGCGGAGAGCGAACTCGCGCTCGTCCAGGCCCACGCCGTCGTCGTTCCGCGCGAAGTGCTCGCCGGTCAACGCACCTTGCCGCCGCTCGTCGGCCACGTCACCTACCGACGCGTGCAGCACACGCAACGGCTCGACGAAGCGGAGCTCGCGCGCACCACTTGGCTGGAGACGCGCGTCGAGCAGCGCGCGCTGGACAACCTGCGCGAGCGCCGCAGAGCTGAATTCCTGTTCGAGAGTGCCAAGGCCGAGAACGCGCAACTCGAAGAGTGGTGTCTCGGTCGTGCGAAGCGCAGGCCCGGCGGCGACTTGGTCGACGAGCCCCACGCGACGCCGCGCGAGCCCTCGAACGTCTCGAACCCGCGGGCCACGCACCGCAAGGACCACGATCGATGAAACCGGCCGTCACCTATTCACTTCTCGCCGTCGGCGCGCTCGTGCTGTTCAGCGCCGCCACCATCGGGTTCGCCAAGATGAAGGGCGCGCCGTTGCACGAACTGCCCTTGTTCGGCGCTTTGTTCCCCGCGCCGGCAGAGACCGACGCGACGGACGAACACGCCGGACCCGGCGACACGCATGAACCTGCCGCGGGTGCGGTTGCTGAGCACGGCGAGGCCGCGCCTACGCACGCTGCGGAAACACACTCGAACGCGACTGCGAACGAGCACCGTCCGAAGGTCGCGCGCGCGAGTTTGCTGGACGCGTTCTCACTCGAGACCCCGCTCGACGGCGCTGAGCTGCAGGGCCTCGTCAAGTCGTTGCGCGATGCGCAGCGCGAAGCCGATCAGCGCCTGGGCGCCGTGGCGAAGCGCGAGGTCGAGCTCGACGAGCGCGAGCGCGCGCTGAAAGAGCGCCAGCAGGAGTTGCTCGAGATGAAGTCGCGCATGGAGGCTGCGAGCGCCGAGGTGCAACCGGGCGCGGTGAGCGCGGCTCCTGTGAAGGCCACCAAACAGGAACTCGACGAGCGCGAATGGGCCGCCAAGGCGCAGCTCTTCGAAAGCGGCGAAGCGGCGGCGATCGCCGAGCGCCTGACGAGCTTCAACGCCGACGATGCCGCGAAGATCTTGGTCGCGCTGCCGCCCAAGCGCGCGCGCGATCTGCTCGCCGCCTTGCCGACCGAGAAGTGGAAGGAGTTCGCCGACGCCTACAGCAAGCGCGCCGCCGCACAAACTCCGCCGCCCTCGAACCACTGACCCGGCAATCCCTCGCTCGGGAATCGCGCGAGCGCGCGCCCGGGCCCCGCGCGCGCGACGCAGGCTTCCGCGCAGCTCGACCGATAGTCAGCCCTGACGCGCCCAGCCCGGCGCAGCCCGCTTCATGGACACAGCAACCATCCTGGGATTCGTGCTCGGCATCGGCCTGATCGTGTGGTCGATGGCGCACGCCGGAGGCATCTCGGGCCTCAAGTTGTTCGTGCACATCCCCGCGCTCACCGTCGTGCTCGGCGGTTGCACGAGCGCGATCATGGTCCATTTCCCGATGGACGACTTCAAACAGATGATCCGCATCTTCCTGCGGACCTTCTTCTACAAAGTCCCTTCGCCCACCGAGGAAATCGAGCGGATCATCACCTACGCCAACTTGGCGCGCAAAGAGGGTTTGCTCGCGCTCGAGAGCAAGTTGCAGGAGGTCGACGATCGCTTCTTCGCCAAGGGCGTGCAGCTGGTGATCGACGGTTTCGCGGCCGACACGGTGCGCGACATCCTCGAGCTCGACCTCGAAGCCGAGAAGCAACGCCACGCCGTCGGCAAGAAGATGATGGAGCAGATGGGCACGTTGGCGCCGGCCTTCGGAATGATCGAAACGCTGATCGGCCTCGTGCAGATGCTCTCGAACCTGTCCGACCCGTCGAAGATCGGCGCGGGTATGGCCGGCGCGCTCGTCGGCACGTTCTACGGCGCGTTCCTCGCGAACATGGTGTTCCTGCCGATCGCCGGCAAGCTCGGCATTCGCGCCAACCAGGAATCGTTGCTGCGCGAACTGATGATCGAAGGCATCGTCGCGATTCAGTCCGGCGAGAAGCCGCAGCTCATCAAGGAAAAGCTCAAGGGCTTCCTGCGTCCTTCGATGCGCGACCTGGTCAACGCGTAAACCGCCATGGCCAAGAAGCACCACGCGGAAGAGGAAGGCGGCGAAAGCTGGCTGATGAGCTACTGCGACATGATCACGCTGCTCGTCACGTTTTTCTTGATGATGATGACGTTCTCGACGAGCGACAAAGGCGACGTCAAAGAGGTCGGTGTCGGCTTGATCACCGGTCGCGGCGGCATCTGGTCGTCGAGCATGGGCTCGTCGATCAACGATCGACTCGACGAAACGCTGGTCGAGAGCATGGCTGAGGATCTCGACTACTTGGTGAGTTCGTCGGGCGGTGGTCTCGGCTTTCGCAAAGCGCTCGACGGCATGACGATCCAGTTCGACGTCGACTGTTCGTTCGAACCGGGCTCGACGGAGCCTTCGGCAAAATTGGTCGAAAGCCTCGTCACCGTCGCCAAGACGATCGGTCGCTACGAGTGGCTCGTGCTCGTCGAGGGGTCGACCGACACGGCCTTTCAACCGACCGAGCGCTGCCCCGACGCGACGACGCTCGGGCTCGCGCGCGCGCAATCCGCTGCACGCGTGTTGCTCGCCGATCCCCAATTGCGCCGCGACCGCGTGCAAATCGCGAGCGTCGGCATGGATCGACCGCTGTCGTCCAACGACTCGGCCATCGGTCGGCGCACGAATCGCTGCGTGACCTTGCGCGTGTTGTCGATGTCCGCGACCCGCGCAGGACAACGGAAGTGACGCCATGTCGAATCCGCACGACGAGCACAAAGACGGTCACGACGCGCACGGCGAGGAAGCTCACGGCGCGAAGGGCGGCCATGAAGCCGGCGCCGGGCACGAAGCTCACGGCGGCGGACACGGCGGACACGGCGGGCACAAAGGTGGTCACAAGGGCGGTCACGCCGAGCACGAACACCACGGACCGCCTCCGTGGCTGATGTCGTTCGGCGACATGATGACGCTGTTTTTGTGCTTCTTCATCATCCTCGTGACGATGGCGGATCGCCAAGAAGGCGGCTTGATGGCCGCCGGACTCGGACCCTTCGTCACGGCGCTCGAATCCCACGGACTCGACGGCGCTTTGTCGGGCGAGCAACGCCTCGCCGCCGTCAACGCCTTCCGCGAACGCTTCGGCATGGCGCCCGAGCGCGATCCGGCGCGGCTCGAACAGACCATCGATGTCTCCGACCTTTCGAAGCTCGAGGACTTCGTCGCCGAAACGCTGCGCCCGCACGCAGAGATCTTGCAGCCCTCGGTCGCGGTTTTCCCCGCCGACAGCGCGGACCTCTCCGACACTTCGAAGCGCTACCTCGATCGCATCGCCGAGACCGTGCGCCCGGGCTTCGGCCAGATCTTGATCCTCGAAGGCCACGCGCTCGACGCGGGCAAGCGCTTCGCCAACGACAACCTGCGCCTCGCTTTCGCGCGCGCTACGAGCGTGCGCAAGTACTTCAACGAACAGCACGAGTTCGTGCCGCGCCGCGTCGAAGCGCGCGTGTGGTCCACCGAACTCGGCGCGGCGGGCGGTGTCGACAACGTCGACGCGCGCCTCGTCGAGCCCGTGCGCGACGCACCAAAGGACAAGGAGCCCAGCGATGGCTGACAAAAAGGACGACAAGGCCAAGACGCCCGACAAGGGCAAGGAAGCCGCGGCTGATGAGCCGAAAAAGAGCAAGAAGCCGCTGATCTTCGGCGGCAGCGCGGTCGGCCTGCTCGCCGTCGCGTTCATCATGGCGCAGATGGCCGTGCCGAAGAAGGTCGTCGAGCCGCGGCTCGACGGGCCGTTCATGATTCCGCTGTCGAGCGCGGACATCACGATCAACCTCGCCGGCGAGAACAGCAAGCGCTACCTCGTGATGATGCTGAAGGCGGAGTACTACACCTACGACGCGCACTACGTCGAGGCGCGCATCAGCGGCGGCGGAGGCGACGGCCACGGCGGCGGTGCGGCGGAAGATCCGCACTACTCCGCGATGCTCAAGCACGCCTTGCTCGGCATCGCCGCCACCAAGAAGCTCGGCGAAGTCACCGATCCGCTGGCTGTCGACGCATTCCTCGAACAGGTACGCGAAGCGGTCGATCCGATCGTGTTCCCGGTCGCCGTCGGTCACGCACACAGCGCCAAGGAAGTCGATCCCGAATCGGGCCTGCGCGCCGGCGAATCGATCTTCGACGCGACGCTGCGCGGGCTCTTGTACGAGCACAGGATCCACGTCGATCAGACGCGCGGCACGATCCGCCTCGACGACGGTCCGGTGATCGAGTTCAAGGGCGACGAGCACGATCTGCGCCTCGTCGATCAAAAGGGTCAGGACGTGTACGTCGATGTCTCGGCGCTCAAACCGGCCTTCCGCGGCGAAGTGCACGTCGGCGTTCCCGGGCGCGTCCGCAAGGTCTACCGCGACAAGTTCCTCGTCCAATAACCGCACGAGCCCTCCCAACGTGGTCAAAGTCGAGCCCGAGGAAATGCAGGCGATCGCCGCCGCGATGCAACCCGTCGCGGGGGCCGCGCGCTCGCGCGGCGAAGTCGTCACGCGCGATTTCCAGAAGCCGCAGCGTCTCAGTCCGACGCAACTCGCGGAGCTGAGAAAACGCATCCTCGAAGGCGTTTCGTCGACGCGCGACGCGTTGAAGTCGATGCTGCGCTCCGACATCGCCGTCAAGCTGATCGAGGTCGACGAAGTCTCCTGCGAGAGCTTGTTCGGCGATCTGCGCGCACCGATGGCCGTGTTGCAGTTCAGCGTGCGGCGTCAACTCGGGTGGGTCGTGTGGGATCCCACGGCGGCGCTCGCCGCGCTCGAACTCGCACTGGGCCAACCTTCGGGCGGCCAAGGCGACGTGCGCATGTTCACGCCGATCGAAGCGCTGATGCTGCAACGCTTGCTCGCCAGCACGGCCGCGTCGGTGCTGCACTGCGTGCAACTGGCGCCCGAAGCGCCGGAGATGGTGCGCGACCCGGCGCTGCTCGGCTCGTGGCGCGACGGCGGCGCGGAAGCGGATCCGCAGCGCCTGAAGGTAGTCATCGAGATCGAAGCTCCGACCGGCACGAGCACGCTGCGTGTGTACACGCCGATGTTCCAGGCCAAGGGCGAGCTCGCCAAAGCCTCGGCCGTCAAACCCGCGCTGCCCGAACATCTCGGCGACGTGCAGGTCGGCATCGCCGCGCGCTTGGCGCAAATCGACGTGCCGCTCGCGCAGTTGCTCGAGATCGAAATCGGCGACGTGATTCCTTTGCGCGTCGCGGTCGGAACGCAACTCGACGTGCTCGTCGAGGATCAACGCTGCATGTCGGCCGGAATCGGCCAGTGCCAAGGCAAGCTCGCCGTGCGCATCGCCGGCATCGAGCGGCCCAAGTCCGAGAGCTGATGTGCCGATGAGGCTCCTGCAATGACCGACGAGAACCGCACCGAACAGGCGATCGACGCTGCGACCCAAGCCGTGTTGATCCAGGCCAACAAGCTCGACGAACTCAGCGGCGCCAAGCCCAGCGGCGAGCTCGTCGGCCTGGCCAACTTGATGGACGTGCCGGTCAAGGTGACCGTCGAAGTCGGCCGCACGCGCATGCCGCTCGGCGATCTCGTGAAGATGGGTTCGGGTTCGCTGGTCGTGCTCGATCGCGAAGCCCACGAGCCCGCCGACATCCTGGTCAACGGCAAGATCGTCGCGCACGGTGAAGTCGTCACGATCGACGGCTCCTACGGCGTGCGCGTGACGAGCATCGTCGCGCCCGCCTGAGCGGCGTTCCGCAGTTCGGCGCGATCACCTCGCGCCTTCGTGCGTCGAGCGCGCCTCGCTAGGATCCGCGCCCCCACTTCGCGGAGATCGCCATGGACGGATTGCTCAGCACCGAAAGCCTCGTCGCGCTCTTGACCCTCACCGGGCTCGAGATCGTGCTCGGCATCGACAACATCGTTTTCATTTCGATCCTCACGGCGAAGCTGCCGCGCGAACGCCAACCGCTGGCGCGCAAGCTCGGCCTGGGTCTCGCGATGGGCTCGCGCATCGCCTTGTTGCTCGCGATCAATTGGGTCAAGAGCCTGACGACGCCGCTGTTCAGCGCCTACGAACACGCCTTCACGGGCGAGAAGCTGATCCTGCTCGGCGGCGGCTTGTTCTTGGTGGCCAAGGCGACTTGGGAAATCCACGACAAGCTCGAAGGTGGCACGCACACGCAGAACTCGCCGCGCGCCGCGCCGAGCTTCGGCGCCGTGCTCTTTCAGATCATGCTGCTCGACCTCGTGTTCTCGCTCGACAGCGTGATCACCGCCGTCGGCATGGCGCAGCACGTTCCGATCATGATCGCCGCCGTGGTGGTCGCCGTGATCGTGATGATGGTCTTCTCGGGCTTCATCAGCGAGTTCATCGAGCGCCACCCGACGATGAAGATGCTCGCGCTGTCGTTCCTCCTGTTGATCGGCGTGATGTTGATCGCCGACGGCTTCGGCCAACACGTCGGCAAGGGCTACATCTACGCGGCCATGGCCTTCTCACTGTTCGTCGAAGTCCTCAACATCCGCGTGCGCCGCGCCCACGCACCCGTCGCGCTGCACCACACGCAGATCGAGAAGACGGAGTAGCACGCTGCGCGGCGATCGAGCGATGGCGCGGATAGCATCCGCGCCATGTCACGCGCTCGCATCGCACTTGTCGTAGCTCTCGCGGCCCTGATCGCCGGCGTCGCGGTGTGGTTGTCGTTCGAACACGATGAGAGCGACGGCGTCGCCGTCGCGGGAAGTTCGGAACGCGGTGTTGTTCCGCGCGACACAACCTCGCCGCCCGAAGTCGTCACCGAAGCTGCCGCCGTCGCGGATTCGCGAGACGTGGTCGACATCGACGCGACGTCAACTCCCGCCGCGACGCCTGAACCGACGAAGCTGCTGCTCGAACTCCACGGGCGCGTGACGCTGTTCGATGCGGAGGGCGTCGAGCTGCCGGCGTCCGACGGGGAGTTTCGATTGACCGTCTGGCGCGGCGGCTTCGGCAATTCGACGAACGTCGCCTTCTATGAAGGCGCGTGGAGCGCGAGCGTCGACAACACGGGCGACATCGATGGGATCGGCGTGAGTCGCGTCGCGTCGAACGGCCTGCGCGCGACGGTCGACAAGTCGCTGAACAAGTTCCTCGTGCCCGAATCGCGGTACGTCGACTTCAGCGCACGTTTCCCGCGCGACGCGGTCTTGCGCGTCGTGGACGACGAGAGCGACGCGGATTTGTCGGGCGTCGTGCTCGTGACGAGCGGCAGAGCGTGGGCCGGCACGGAAGGACATCCAGGACTTGACTACGGCAAGCAGATCTTTGCCTCGGACCTGCGCTCGCCGATCGATGTCGGCTCGCGCGTCACGGAAGTGGGCTTCAACGGTGGCGTTTTTCTGCTCGTCGGCGTCGAGGGTTACGCGTGGATGTCGGTACGCGTCGATCTCGACAATGGCGGAACGCAGGTGGTGCGAATGCAGCGCGGAGCAGCGCTCGACGTGATCGTCAGTGGTGTCGACGCGAAGGCCCACGAACGCCTGCGCCTGCGCACTTCGCCCGAGTCCGGAGTCACGTTCGACGAGGCGCTCGTCAACAACGGGTTGATTTCGTTCGACGGGCTGCACGCCGGACCGCACACGGTGCGAGCCGAGGTTGGCGAGTCGCACTCCGACCCTCGCGTGGTCGGTGAAGCCGCGGTCGATCTGAGCGCCGGGCAACGCGCGCGCGTCGAACTCGCGCTGGCTCCGGTTCCGACCGTCGAGCGCGCGGACGCGAGCGGCCTCGTGTTCCTGCCCGTCGAGTGGCACGAAACGAACCCCGTCCTGACGCTGAAACTGCTCGACACTTCGACCGCCGGGTTCGAGCGCTACACAAACGTGGATGGGCAGCCGACCGAGTCGATTCGCGTCGGATTCGCTGCCGTGCGTTGGAAGGCTAGGGGCGTGCAAGTCGGTCGCTATCAATTCAGCGTGTTCGAACCGCCATGCAGCGTCGTCATCGACGTGCCGGCAGGCGGGCACGACGAATTCGAGCTCGTCGTACCTCCGCCGACGGAGCTGCGTGTGTACGTCGTCGACGACGCGAGCGGTGACGCCGTGCTGACGGTTGCGCCACAGTGGTACGTCCGCTGGCCTGAAGGCGTCGCCGGCGGCGGTAGCGAAAGCGCCACGCTCGACACGGCCGCGCGGTGCTTCGTGATTCGCGCGCCGGCGTGCGCAATCGAGTTGAACGTGCATTCCTGGGACTACCAGGTGCACACGGAGTCGGTCGATCTCGCGACAGTCCGCGAGCGCACCATTCGCCTGCGGCCCGCATGCGGCATCGAACTCGTGGTGAAGTGCGGTGATGAGTCCGTCGCGATTCCCGGCAACTGGAGGTGCGAGCCGCATGCGCTCACGGGCAGCGGGCGGTATTCGATGAGCACGATGAACGGCACGCAACGCAAGGTCATGGTCTCCGAGCCCGGCACCTACTCGATCGAGATGCCGAAGATCGTGGGCTACGTGCAATCGCCCGTGCAGACGATCGAAGTCTTCGCCGGCCGCTACACCGAGCACGTTGTGCAGCTCGAGCGCGTGCAGCGTTGAAGCAACGAGCGAGCCCGTAGTCAAGCAGTGCCGCGCGACTAAGGAATCCGAGCGCGCGGGAAGGCGCGCAGCCATGACGCGTCCGATCGGAGACAACGATGCACGACCGTCGCTCGCGAACTCGCGACGCACGCCGGTGCGCAAACCGATGTTCCGCATTCGCCGCCGCTTCCTGATCGTGCTCGCGCTCGCCGCGATCGCATGGATTGCTTCGCTCGCGCGCTTCGTCGTGATGCCGGGCGAGAGTTTTCGTGGAACGCTTCCCGTGGCGACGCAAGAGCAGCGCGAGCTCGCTGTCGAACTCGAGCGCGACGTCACGGTGCTCGCGCGCGACATCGGCGAACGCAACACGCACGCGCTGCACGCGCTCGGCAACGCGCGGCGCTTCATCGCGAAACAACTAGAAGAAGCCGGGCACGCCGCGCGCGAAGAAACTTGGTCCGCCGGCGGCGTCGAGTACGCCAACGTCATCGCCGAGCTCAGCGGATCGAGCGAAATCGTCGTCGTCGGCGCGCACTACGACTCGGCCGTCGGTTGCCCCGCCGCGAACGACAACGCGAGCGGTGTCGCGGTGTTGCTCGCACTCGCGCGTCGCATGGCGAGCACGAAGCCCGAACGCACGCTGCGCTTCGTTGCCTTCGCCAACGAAGAGCCGCCGTTCTTCGGCTCCGACGACATGGGCAGCGCGCACCATGCCCGCGGATGTCGCGCACGCGACGAAAACGTCGTCGTGATGCTCAGCCTCGAAATGCTCGGCTATTACAGCGACGCACCCAACTCGCAGACCTATCCGCTGCCCTTGATGAGCGCGATCTACCCGACCAGCGCCGACTTCGTCGCCTTTGTCGGCGACACGGGTTCGTGGTCGCACGTGCGCGACGCCGTGCGCACGTTCCGCGCGACGACCTCATTTCCCTGCGAAGGCGCCGCGTTGCCGCGCTTCGTCGACGGCGCCG
>CAYHRR010000004.1:0-23523 GCA_964358875.1 uncultured Planctomycetaceae bacterium
GATGAAGCAGCACCGACCCGGATTCGCTTCCGACTGGCCGCCGCTGATCTCGGACGAGGCCGCCGACAGCGCGCCGAAATCCGGCGATCGCAAGAGCTATCAGATGGACCACCGCAACGGACGCGAGGCTTTGCGCGAGAGCATGCTCGACGAAGCCGAGGGCGCCGACATGTTGATGGTCAAGCCCGCGTTGTCGTATCTCGACGTGATCAAAGCCGTGCGCGAGCACACGAGCGTTCCGCTCGCCGCGTACAACGTGTCCGGTGAATACAGCATGGTGAAGGCGGCGGCAGCGCGCGGTTGGGTCGACGAAAAGCTCGTCACGCTCGAGATCCTGCGCTCGATCGTGCGCGCCGGCGCCGACTTGGTGATCACGTACCACGGCCGCGACGCACTGCAGAAGGGTTGGATGGCGCGATGAGCACGCTGCTCGAACGAGCGAAGAAGGTCATGCCGGGCGGCGTGTCGAGTCCGGTGCGCGCGTTCCTCGCGGTCGGCGGCGAACCGCCGATCGTCGCGCGCGCGAACGGCGCCGAGATCACCGACGTCGAGGGTCGCAGCTACGTCGACCTCGTCGGATCCTGGGGTCCGCTGATCCTCGGTCACGCGCACCCCGCGGTGATCGAAGCGGTCGTCAAGGCGGCGCGCGACGGGCTGTCCTTCGGAGCGACCTGCGAACGCGAAGTGGAGCTGGCCGAAGCGGTGCTCACGCGCTTTCCGTGGGCCGACAAGGTGCGCTTCGTTTCGACCGGCACCGAAGCGGTGATGAGCGCGATCCGCCTGGCGCGCGGCGCGACCGGTCGCGCGCGCATCGTCAAGTTCGACGGCTGCTACCACGGCCACTCGGATGGTCTCTTGGTCAAAGGCGGTTCGGGGCTCGCGACGCTCGGCACGCCGTCGTCGGCCGGAGTGCCCGAACAAATCGCCGGGTTGACCGAGGTGTTGCCGCTCGACGACGAAAATGCCGCGAGCGAGCTTTTCGCCGCGAAAGGCAGCGAAATCGCCTGCGTCATCATCGAGCCGCTGCCGGCGAACTCCGGCTTGCTCGTGCAACGCCGCACGTTCCTCGAGCATCTGCGCAGCTTGACGCGCGCACACGGCGCGCTGCTCATCTTCGACGAAGTGATCAGCGGCTTGCGCGTCGCGCCCGGCGGCATGACGCAACTCACCGGACTGCAACCGGACATCGTCACGCTCGGCAAGATCATCGGCGGCGGCATGCCGGTCGGCGCGTACCTCGCGCAGAACGCGCTGATGGAGCGCATCGCGCCGCTCGGTCCCGTCTATCAAGCCGGCACGTTGTCGGGGAATCCGGTCGCCATGGCGGCGGGCATCGCGACGTTGAAGGAACTGGCCAAGCCCGGCGTGTACGAGCGTCTCGATGCGAGCGCGGCGATGTTGCAACGCGGCTTCGAACGCGCGCTCGAACGCTTCGAGGTCACGGGCTCGGTCGCGCGCGTCGGTTCGATCCTGTGGCTGAGCCTGCAAGCCGGCGCCGCGCCGCGCGCGTGGCACGCGGTGAAGCAGGACGGCGCGCAGCTCTACGCGCAGATCCACCGGCGCGCGCTCGCGCACGGATTGTGGATGGCGCCGTCGGCCTTCGAAGTGGCTTTCGTCTCGACCGCGCACGGCGCGGAGCACATCCAGGCGGCGACGCTCGCGTTCGAACGCGCGCTCGAAGGCGTGCGCGGAGAACAGTGATGCTCTCGGGTCGTCGCAAGCTCTACACCTACGCCGCGGTCGTCGCGTTGTACGCGCTCGTCTTCGGCTGGTGGATGTTCTTCTTCGCGCACCAGAGCGAGTTCCTCGTGCGGCGCATGGCGAAGAGCGGCACGCCGCTTTCGGCGCCCGTCGAAGCGGCGCTGCGCACGGCGACCGAAGAGAGCATGCGCATGTTCATCTTCGAAGGACTCTTCCTCGGCCTGATGTTGCTCGCGAGCATCGTGCTCGTCGTGCGCTCCTTGCAGGGCGAGGTCGCGTCGCACCGCCAGCAAGCGAATTTCCTCTCGGCCGTCACGCACGAATTGCGCAGTCCGATCGCCTCGGCGCGGCTGTACATCGAAAGCCTGTTGCTCGGTCGCGCGGAAGGCGACAAGCGCGAACGCTACTTGCGCCGCGCGCACGAGGATCTCGATCGCCTCAACGCGATGGTGGAGGACTTGCTGCAGAGCGCGCGACTGGCGAAGACGGGGCCGAAGATCGCGCGCGAGCGTTGCGACTTGGGCGAGGAGCTCGCGCGCATCGCCGCCGAGCTGGGCCGCGATCCGCACACGCAGGCTGCGACGATCGAGGTCGAGCCCAGCAGCGGGCTCATGCTGTCCGTCGATCCGACGGCCCTGCGAACGATCCTGCGCAACATCGTCGGCAACGCCGTGAAGTACGCGGGCCCCAAGCCGGCCGTGCGGATTTCGCCGCGCCGCGAAGGCGCCAACGTCGTGTTCGTCGTGCGCGACTGGGGGCCCGGCGTGAGCCACAAAGACGCGCAGCGCATCTTCGAGCCCTTCGTGCGCGGCGGCGACGAGAACATCCGCACGCACCCCGGCGTCGGGCTCGGCTTGTACCTCGTCGCGGAGCTCGTCCGCGCTCACGACGGCACCGTGCGCGCGCTCGAGGACATCGAGGGCGGCGGCTTCGCGCTCGAGATCGCGCTGCCGGCCGCCGTGGAAGGAAGCGTCACGTGAGCGGCGAGAAACTGCTGATCGTCGAGGACGAAGCGCACCTCGCCGAGGTGATCGCGGACAACCTCGTGCTCGAAGGCTACGAGGTCGAAGTGATCGGCGACGGCGCCAAGGCGCTCGAGCGCATCCGCGCCGCGCCGCCGCAGCTCGTGCTGCTCGACGTGATGTTGCCCGGCATGGACGGCTTCAGCGTGTGCGACACCTTGCGCCGCGAAGGCGTCGACGTGCCGATCCTGTTCCTCACCGCGCGCAGCGGGCTCGACGATCGCTTGCGCGGTCTCGAACTCGGCGGCGACGACTTCCTCGGCAAGCCCTTCGATTTGCGCGAGTTGATGGCACGTGTGCGCGCGATCTTGAAGCGCACCGTGTGGTTCCGCGGTCCGTCGGCGGCGGGCGATGTGCTCACGCTCGGTCGCGCGCGCATCGACTTCAAAAAATACGCGGCGTCGATCGACGGCCGCGAAGTCACGCTGTCGCAGAAGGAAACGATGATCTTGCGTTGCCTCGCCGAGAAGCCCGGCGAGGTCGTGTCGCGCGCAGAGATCCTCGACCGCGTGTGGGGCTACGAAGCCTTTCCCACGGAACGCACGATCGACAATTTCGTCGTGCGCCTGCGCCGTTTGCTCGAACCCGATCCCCAGGCGCCGCGCTACATCCACACGGTGCGCGGCACCGGTTACCGACTGACACCATGAAGCCCCACGATCGATTGCTGTTGCGTGCGTTGCGCCGTGAAAAGACCGAGCGCGCTCCGGTTTGGTTGATGCGCCAGGCCGGCCGCTACTTGCCCGAGTACCGCGCGGTGCGCCACGAGGCGGGCGGCTTCCTCGAGATGATCCGCGAGCCGCGCTACGCGGCGGAGGTGACGCTGCAACCCGTGCGTCGCTTCGGCATGGACGCGGCGATTTTGTTCAGCGACATCCTCGTGCCGTTGGAAGC
Source organism: uncultured Planctomycetaceae bacterium (assembly GCA_964358875.1). Lineage (GTDB taxonomy): Bacteria > Planctomycetota > UBA1135 > UBA1135 > CAYHRR01. The sequence continues at coordinate 3,618 of CAYHRR010000004.1, forward strand.
GATGGGCATGCCGCTCGTGTTCGACGAGAACGGTCCGTCGCTGCCGGTGCCGTTGCGCGACGCGAAGGCGATCGCCGCGCTCGCCGTCGTCGATCCGGCGAAAACGATGGACTACGTCGGCGAAGCGCTGCGCTTGACGCGCGCGGGCTTGCCGGAAGAGACGGCGTTGCTCGGCTTCTGCGGCGCGCCGTTCACGCTCGCGAGCTACGCCGTCGAAGGCGGCACGAGCAAGCAGTACGCGTTCCTGCGCCGCATGATGTACCGCGACTTCGCGAGCTTCTCCGCGCTGATGGACAAGCTCGCCGAGCAAGTGGTGCGGCACCTGCGCTACCAAGTCGAGTGCGGAGCCGACGCCGTCGTGTTGTTCGACACGTGGGCCGGGTCGCTGACGCGCTCCGACTATTTGCGCTTCGCCGCGCCGTGGTCGCGGCGCGTGTTGCGCGAGCTCGCCGGCGTCGCGCCGCGCGTGACCTTCGCCGGAACCTCGGACCACATCCTCGAAGATCTGTTCGAGCTCGGCGCCGATGCTGTCGCCCTCGATCACCGCACACCGATCGGAGCCGCTTTCGAGCGCGCGCGAGGTCGCGTCGCGCTGCAGGGCAACTTCGATCCCGCGGAGCTGTTTGCGGCGCCGGACGAAGTGCGCCGCCGCACGCACGCGCTGCTCGACGAAGTCGGCGGTCGGCCCGGCCATGTGCTCAATCTCGGCCACGGAGTCTTCAAGGACACGGATCCGGAATGCGTCGGCGCGTTCGTCGCGGCGGCGAAGGAGCACGTGTCGTGAGCGCCGCGCGGCTGGTCGTCGACGAAGCGCTGATCCTGCGCATGTCGGGCGCCGGCCCGCGCTACACGTCGTACCCGACCGTTCCGGAATGGCGCGAGTTCGGCGACGACGATGTGCGCGCCGCTTTGCAACGCGCGTCGCGCGGCGCCGCTGAACCGCTGTCGATCTACGTGCACCTGCCGTTCTGCGCGCGCATGTGTTTGTTTTGCGGCTGCACCGTCGAGATCACGCGTCGCGCGGGCAAGGTGCAGAGCTACCTCGAGGCGCTCGAACTCGAAATCGAGCGCACGGCAGCGCTGCTCGGTGAGCGCCGCAACGTGCTGCAACTGCACTGGGGCGGCGGCACGCCGACGCACTTGAAGCCCGACGAGCTGCGGCGCTTGTTCGCGATCATCACGAAGCATTTCAAGCTCGCGCCGGGCGCGGAAGTTTCGATCGAAGTGCATCCGCACGTCACGACCTTCGAGCAGATCGACACGCTCGTCGAGCTCGGCTTCAACCGCATCTCGATGGGCGTGCAGGATCTCGATCCGCACGTGCAGGAAGTGATTCACCGCGATCAAACCGTCGAGGAGACGGAGCAGCTCGTCGCCTACTGCCGCGCGAAGGGCATCGGCGGCGTCAACCTCGACTTGATGTACGGCCTGCCCGAGCAGACCGAGCTCACCTTCGCGACGACGTTGCACACGATCGCGCGCATGAAGCCCGACCGCCTTGCGGTTTACGGATATGCACACGTGCCGTGGCTGAAGCGCCATCAAACGGCGCTCGAGCGTTACGCGCTGCCCGATGCCGCGTTGCGCGCGCGCTTGTTCTTCGTCGCGCTCGAGCAGCTCGCCAAGTTCGGCTACGAAGTGATCGGCCTCGATCACTTCGCCTTGAAGTCCGACGCGCTGTACCGCGCACTCGAAGCGGGCACGCTGCACCGCAACTTCATGGGTTACACGACGCATCCGGCGGACGAGATGCTCGCCTTCGGCATGAGCTCGATCGCCGACATCGGCGGTGCGTTCATCCAGAACAACCACGAGACGCGCGAGTACGAAGCGCTGATCCGCGCCGGCAAATTCGCCGGCATGAAGGGCTTGGTGCGCAACGCCGAGGACAACTTGCGGCGCGCGGCGATCCAAGCGGTGATGTGCAAGATGCGGCTCGATCTCGACGAACTCGGCCTGCAGTTCGGGCGCGCCGACCTCGCTCGACACTTCGCGCGCGAGTGGAAGGAACTCGCCGTGTATGCCGAGCAAGGCTTCTGCACGCTCGACGCGCGCTGCATGACCGTCACCGCGCCGGGCAGGCTGTTCTTGCGCCACCTCGCGATGGTGTTCGACGAATACCTGCGCGCCAAGACGCACGACGGTCCGCGCTTCAGCAAGACGATATGAGCCGACGCGTCGACACGCTGGTCGTCGGCGCGGGCGTTTCCGGGCTCGCCTACGCGCACGCGCGCGGACGCGACGCCGATCTCGTCGTGCTCGAAGCGAGCGAGCGCTGCGGCGGGCTCGTGCGCACGGTGCGCGGCGGAGACAGCGAGCAGTTTCGTTGCGAGCTGGGGCCCGAGGCGCTGCGCTTCGAAGTGCAGGGCGGGCTGACCGAGATGCTCGCGGAGCTCGGGATCACGGCGCGCAAACCGCCCGACAGCGCGGCGAAGCGTTTCTTGGTCTGCAAAGGCCGCTTGGTCGAAGCGCCGCTCGGGCCGAAGCTGGTCACGACGCCGTTGATGACCTGGCGCGGCAAGCTGCGCCTGCTCGCCGAGCCCTTTCGCGATCCGAAGGTCGCCAACGACGGATCGGTCGCCGATTTCGTGCGCCATCGCATCGGTCGCGAGGGGCTCGACGCGCTGCTCGATCCGTTGGTCAGCGGCATCCACGCCGGCGATCCGGAGCTGCTCTCGATGCGCGCGTGTTTCCCGCGGCTGGTCGAGCTCGTGCAGAAGCACGGCGGGCTCTTTCGCGCGCTGTTCGCGACGCGCGGCGATCCGGCGCCGAGCGTGATGAAGCCCGACGGCGGCTGCCAAGTGGTCACGGACGCGCTCGCGACGGCGCTCGGTTCGAAGGTGATCACGCGTGCGCCGGTCACAGCGTTGAGCTTCGACGGCTCGCTGTGGCACGTGATCAGCGGCGCGGGAAATTTCGACGCCGAGCGCGTCGTGCTCGCGCTGCCCTGCACGACCTCGGCGCGTTTGCTCACGACCGTCGCGGCGCCGCTGGCACGCGCGATCGGTTCGGTGACGAGCGAGAACGTCGTGTCGTACACGCACGCTTGGCGCCGAGAGAACGTCGGCACGCGCGCACCGGGCTTCGGCTACCTCGTACCGTCGCGCGAGAAACTGCAGCACCTCGGGACGTTGTTCAGCTCGGGCATCGCGCCGAGTTCATGTCCCGACGGCTTCGTCGTGTTCCGCACGCTGCTCGGCGGCGCGCGCCACCCCGAGCTCGTCGACCGCGACGACGCAGAACTTGCCGAGCTCGTGCGCCGCGAAGTCGCACCGTTGCTCGATCTGCGCGGCGAACCGGTGTTCACGCTCGTGCAACGCTGGCGTGCGACCTTGCCGCGCCTCGATCTCCAGCACCCGCAACGATTGGCGGCGATCGAGCAGGCCTTGCCGCCGGGCCTCACGCTGCTCGGCAACTGGCTGCGCGGCATCGGCGTCAATCACTTGGTCGCCGACGCGCGCGAACACGCGCGCAAGCACGCGCTGCCGACGCGCGCGTGAACTCACGCGGTGCGCAAGCTGCGCCACACGCGAACGAGAAAGATGATCAAGGCCACGGCCATGGTGACGTGCGTGACGCCGTAAACCGCATGGCGCAAGCCGAGCATGCCGCCGAAGAAGTCGGCGTCGACAATGGCGAGGTCGTGCTCGCCGTGGCGCACCGCGAGCAGCACGTGGTAGCCCTTGTAGAGCATCAACAGCAGCGCGACGCTCACCGCCGGCAGGTAGCCGCGCGTCAAATACGCGAGCGAGTTGCTCGTCAACTCCGCGCCGCCGACTTTGCGCGCGAGGAACAGCACGCACGCCATCGCGATCGGCATCAGCACCGCCGTCATGAAGATGTGGCCGTGCACGAGCGCGAGCGACAAAAGCGTCTCGAGCCGTAGACCCGGAGCGACCTCGGCGTAGGTGAGCTTCTTCGACGACTCTTGGAAGGCGACGCCGGAAAGCAGCGCGACGATCGTCGCGACGACGGCGAAGCGCAGCAGCGTGCGCACGGCGGAACGGTAGTGAGCGGGGATCTCGGTCGAGGTGTGCATCATCGGCGGATCGTAGCGCGCCGTGCGAAGCCGCATGCGGTGCGCGTCGCGTCGTCGAGCGCGATCCGTGCGCTGATCGGCGAGGCACGACGAACGCGACGCGGAAAGCCTGCGTCACAGATGTGCGCTGAGGCCGAAGCCGCCCGCGCTCGATGCGCGCGACTTTGGTCATCCGCTGCAAACGCTGCCATTCGAGGCCTCGGCGCCGGTCGTCGGCTCGAACTTCGTGCTCGATCGCTTCGCAAAGACACACGCTGTGCAGCGACGCGTGCAGGCCGCAAACCGGCGCGCCGCGAACGCACTGCTTCAACGGATCGTCAACGCTCGAGCGCGCGCACCGGCCGAAGACCCAGCTCCGCATTGGGGCGATTCGGCGGCGAATCCGTGCGCAAAACGGAATTGGTCAGGTCGTAGATGTCGCAGCCGAAGGACAAGCCGCGCGCGGAACGCAGGCCCGACTCGGGCGCGAGCGATCGACCGTCACCGTCGCGCATCGGCCAGGCCCACGTGATCCAGAAAACGTCCGCGGTCCATTCCCACGCGTTTCCGTAGACGTCGTACAGGCCGTAGGGATTCGGCTCGAACGAACCGACCGGCGTGGGGAAGTCGCCGCCGCGATCCTCCGCGAAATCCGCGCCGCGTGTGTTGGCGCGACCGAAGTGATCCGCGGGATCGTCTCCCCACCAAAAGCGCGTGCGCGCTCCTCCGGCGGCGGCCCGTTCCCATTGGGCTTCCGAGGGCAAGGCCAATCCCCAATGCGGCAACCACGCGCTCGCGTCGTGCCACGACACCTGCTCGACGGGCTGCTGTGCGACGGCGTTGAAGTCTCCGAAGGTCGTGCCGTCGTGGTAGTAGCTCGGATTGCCGCCGGTGAGACGCAGCCACTGACCTTGCGTCATCTCGTACTTCGAAATGAAGAAGGGATCGAGACGACACGTGTTCATGCCGCCCTCGCGAGACGTTCCCGCAGCGCCGATCGTGCCCCACGGCAGCTCATCGCGCAGCGGTTTCCAGCGACGCTGATGCTGCCCACCCGGAACGAGCACGAACACGAGTGCCGTGGAATCCGTCACGACGAAGTTGCCGTCGGCGCTGCGCTTGGGAATGTCGCCGCTCGCTTGGAGCGCGAACTCCCACAGATGCGAGCGCGGGTCCTCACCGAGCGGCACGAGGCCGAATTGCGGCTTCATTCGCAGCCCGTCGTAATGCGGCGAACGCGTCCGGTCTTCGAGGGCCGCGAGCGTCGCGCTCCAAGTCGCCGCGTCGATGCTCGAACCGCTGCGGATGGAGATCAAGCGCTGCTCGACCTCGGCGAGCGGCGCGCGGTAGGGGTCGGCGACTTCGAACTCGTCGAGGTCGGCGACCAATTGAGCCAGGAACTCGTGACGCGCCTGAGTTTCCGAGTCCGCGAACAACCACGCGGCGCGCGAAGCCGTGTCGATGCGCGCGGTCGCGCCGTCGAGTCGCGCCGCTTCGTCGGTCAAGAACCGCATGCGACTCGCAGCGCCGGGGTGGTTCGGTCGTTCGGCCAATTGACGCAACTCGACCGCGCAGCCTTCGCGCTGCATGACGAGGTTGCCGACGCGTTCATCGCGCGCCGCATGGGCCACGAGCTCGGCGCGCGATGTCGCCTCGAACGGCAACGCCTCTGCGCGCAACAGCTCGAGATCGCGGCGCAAGCCGACGCCGCTCGCGCGCAGGTCGCGCGCCTCGGTGAGCCACGATTCGAGTTGCGGCACAAGCGCCGGCGACGGAGCGCCGAAGGTGTTCGCGCGCCGACGCAAATCGGCGAGCCGACCGGCGCAGGCTTGGACCTCGAGCGCGCGCCGTGCGCGCGTTTGCGACAGGGTCGTCGCGATCAGTCCAAAGATCACGCTGAACGACGCGACGAGCGCCGCCGCCGTCGCCATGCGGTTGCGCCGCACGAGCTTCTTCAACTCGGCCCACGTGCCCTGTTCGTAGGCGTGGACGACGCGGTGCGCGAGGTGACGCCGCAGATCCTCCGCGAGCGCGCGCATCGACGCGTATCGATCGCTGCGTTCGCGCGCCATGGCTTTGTCGCACACCGCGCGCAACTCGGGCGACGCTTGCGGCGCAAGGAATTCGAGCGCCGTCGGCGGTCCGCGCCGCACACGCGCCACCAACTCGCTCGCGGTCAACTTCTCGGCGCCGTCGAGATAGGGCGGTCGACCGGTCAACAGCTGATAGAGCATCGCGCCGACCGAATAGATGTCCGAACGCGCGTCGATCGCGTCGAGCCGGCCCGCGGCCTGCTCGGGCGGCATGTAACTGGGCGTGCCGATGACGTCGCCGTCGAGCGTGCGTCCGTCGTCCTGCGCATCCGCGTGCTCCGCGATCAACGTCGTCGACTCGTCGCCGACCAGCACGCGCGCGAGTCCCCAATCGACGACGTAGGTTTCGCCGAAGCGACCGACGAGCACGTTGTCGGGCTTGAGATCGCGATGGATGACGAGTTGCGAGTGCGCGTACTCCATCGCATCGCACACGCGCAACAGCACCTCGAGCGCGCGGAATTCGTTCCAGTCGTTCTCGCCGGCGCGCGCCTGCGCGATCACGCTCGCGAAACCGGCGCCGTGCACGAGGGGCATCGTGAAGTACAGATGACCGTCGTCGTCGAGACCGACGGAGTGCAACGGCAACACACCGGGGTGATCGAGCCGCGCGGTGAGCCGCGCCTCGGCGATGAAGCGCTGCAATCTGCGCCGTTCGAGCGTGCTCGCCGTGCCGTCGCGCAAGTCCTTCAAGCTCGTGCGCGCGATCTTCATGGCCAGCTCGCGATCGAGTTGCATGTCGCGCGCGCGGCGCACGTCGCTCGAAGATCCGCCGCCGATCGATTCCGCGACGACGTAGTTCGATCCGTCGTCGGAGCGCTGCTCGAGGCGCTCGAGGAAGCGCAGCCAACGCGGTTGCTCGTTCGCCGGACCGAACTGCGGCGCGAGCGGATCGCGGGACAGTTCGCTGAGCTCCTCGAGCTGCGGCAACAACGTGACCCAACCGTTGTGAACGCGCCTCAGACGTTTGGCGATGCGCGGATGCGCGTCGCACAACGCGTCGATGTCGATCGGGCGCTCGCGCTCGAATTGCTCCTGCATCGCCAAGCAAACATCGACGAACTCATCGTCCTGCGATCGATCGCGTCGAGGGCTCATGCGCGGCGTGTTGCCGCACAAGAAGCGCAGCGCGCGACAGCATAAGCGCGCCGCCGCGGTTGCGCCGCGCCGCGGCCGCTCAGCGCGCCGGCTTCTTTTCCAACGGCGCGGGCTTGCTCGGCGCGGGCGGCGGCAAGGCGCGGCTCAGGCGATGGAAGCGCAAGCGCACGTCAGCGCCATGCGTCAACGTCAGATCATCGCCGACGAGATCCATCTGGTATTCGCGCTGCGTGCCCGGCGCTTCGTAATCGATCTCGGCATTGGAGTTCATGTCGTTGACCGAGAGCAGCGAGTTGAGCACGAGCAGCAAGCGTCCTTCGTCGTAGAACCAGCGGTGCGTGCCGGAGGCGAAGCTCGGTTCGCTGGCGCGCGGATCGTTGGCGTCGGCGAGCATCAGCTGCGTGTGCATCGAGACGTAGCCCGGCAGCACGAGCATGTAGCCGCCGCACGTGCGACCTGCGTAGCTCGTGCCGCGCATGTCGGCGCTCAACAGTTGCCACGTGCCGAGCAAATCGCCGCGCAACCGATCCGCTTCCTTGGCATTGCCCCACGGCCATTCCGGTTCGGCTTGCGGCGCGGGCTCGGGCGTCGGTCGCTTGGGTTGCTGCGCAGCGAGCGGGAAGGCGGTGAGCGCGAACGCAGCGAGCAGACACGTCGAGAAGTGCATGAATGTCCTCGTGAAGCCGGAGCGAGCCGTGTCGGCGCGCGATGGCGGTCGGCATGATACTGCGCCGCACAGGAGCTCCTTCGCACGCCAGGCGCTCCCGCGAGCGGGCCGCTCGGACCTGTAAGCTGCTCGAAAGTCGCGCAAACTCGCGCTGCGCTGCGAAAGCGCCTCTCGTACGCGTTGCGCCGCGCAACGTCTCCCTCGACACTCCGCGATCGATCAACGCATGACGTTCCTCACGTACTTGATGGTGTGCTTCGCCGCGCTCTTCTCGCCGCAGCAACCGAAGGCTCAGGTCGACTACTTCGCGCGCGCCGAGGGCACGAACGTGCGCGCGGTGGTGCGCATTCGCATCGCGCCGAACTGGCATTTGTTTCCGCCGGATCTCGGCGATCCCAACGCGGTCGGCTTGCCGCTGAAGCTCGAGTTCAAAGGCGCCGGGTTGCACCTGGGCGAGCCGCGCTTGCCGAAGCCCGAGCAGGAGAAGCAGGAGGTCGGCCTCGACGCGCCGGCGTTGGCGAACATCTATCGCGGCACGGTGCTGATCTACGCCGTCGGCACGCTCGATGCCGGCGCCGATTTATCGCAGGCGAGCTTGTCGCTGTCGGGACAGACCTGCGAAGAGAACGGACAGTGCATTCGACTGACGGCGGACGCGAAGGTCGTCACGCCGGGGCCTGACAGCGCTTTCGCCGCTTTTCCAAGCGATCTCGTCGTCGCGAGCGCGCCGCCGCCGATCGCGGTCGACGAGTTCAAGCCCTTCGCGGACGACGACGCGAAGGCGCGCGTCGAGCTCTTCACGCGCGCCGAAAACGGCGAGGCGCGCGCGGCGATCTTGATCGACATCGACGACGGTTGGCACATCGCTCACGAGAAGCTCGGCCCGCCGGACGCCGTCGGCATGCCGACCTCGATCACGCTCGGCGGCGCGGGCATCGAGTGGGGCGCGCTGACTTGGCCCGAGCCGCACAAGTCCGACCAGCCCTACGGCATGGACGGCAAACCGACGTGGATCTACGAGCACGAGGGCGCGATCACGGTCTTCGCCGTGGGCAAGCTCGCGAGCGGCGCGGAGGTCTCGGGCGCGAACGTCGTGGTCAAAGGTCAATCCTGTGACGCGAGCGGTTGCTTGATGTTCAAAGCCGGCGTCGCTTCGAGCGGTCGCGGCCCCGACAGCGTCTTCGCCAAGTTCCCGAGCGGCGCGGCGTCGACCACGGCGAAGCCTGCGGATGCGAGCGCCGCACCGACGACGCCGGATCCGAAGGCGGAACAGCCGCTCGGAACGTTCCTGTGGCTCGCGGTGTTCTGGGGCGTGTTCTCGCTCCTGATGCCGTGCACCTACCCGATGATCCCGATCACGATCTCCTTCTTCACCAAGCAAGCCTCGCAGTCGAAGTCCAAGCAACTGACGCTCTCGCTGCTCTACGGATTGGGCATCGTGTTGATGTTCATCCTGATCGGCGTCGTCGTCGGCGGACCGATCATCAAGTTCGCGACGCACCCGCTGACGAACATCATCATCGGCGCGTTCTTCGTCGTGTTCGCGCTGTCGCTCTTCGGCATGTTCAACCTCGAGCCGCCGCGCTTTTTGATGGATGCCGCAGGACAAGCGCGCTCGACCGGCGGCTACCTCGGCGTGTTCCTGATGGGCGCGACGTTGGTGATCACGTCGTTCACGTGCACAGCGCCGTTCGTCGGGAGTTTGCTGTCGGTCGGCGCGAGCGGCGGCAACTACCTGCGCATCGTGCTCGGCATGGGAACCTTCGGCCTGACCATGGCCGTGCCGTTCGTGATCCTGTCGATGATTCCGGCGAAGTTGAAGTCCATGCCGCGCAGCGGCGAATGGATGAACACGCTCAAGGTCACGCTCGGCTTCGTCGAGCTCGCTGCGGCGCTGAAGTTCCTCTCCAACGCGGACCTCGCCTACAACTGGCACATCCTGCCGCGCGAAGTGTTCTTGATGCTGTGGTTCGGCATCCTGCTCGCGGCGGCGCTCTACCTCTTCGGGATGATCCGCTACCACGGCGACACGGGCGAGGTCGGCGGCGGGCGCCTCGTCGCCGGCATGAGCTTTTTGTGCTTCTCGCTGTACTGCCTGTTCGGCGCACTCGGCAATCAGCTCGACATCGTGATGACCGCGCTTGCGCCGCCCTATTCAGCCGCGCGCGTCGCCGGTTTCGAGAGCGGCGGCGCTGCAGTCGCGAAGCGCGAGCACGAGATCGTCATGGACGACTATGAGGCGGCGCTCGCGCGCGCTCGCGAGCAGCACAAGCTCGTGCTGATCAACTTCACCGGCCACTTGTGAGTGAGCTGCCGCGCGATGGAGAAGGACATTTTCCATCGCCCCGCGGTCAGCGGGATTCTCGAGCCGAAGTACGTCGAAGCCCGTCTGCACATGGACGACTTCGAGCATCCCGACGTGGTCGAACGCACGACGAAGCTGCAAGACGAGCTCGCCGGCGCGCGCGCGACGCCCAACTACTTGATCGTCGATCCGACGACGCTGCGCATCCTCGGACGCTTCGAAGGCCCCGACATTCCGCCCTTCGGCGACGGCACGCGCTTCGCCGAATTCCTGCGCCGCGCCCTGCCGTAGCGCGCCGCGTGCCGCGTTTGGGGCGCGCGCGGAACATATTTCAGGCGCGCCAGTCTCACGGCCGAAATATGCGAGCCACATGCGCGTTCATGCGCCTGGGGCTGCAGCCATGGAGCACACACTCGCCGACCTGCTCGAAGACATCAAGAGCATCGAACCGCTGCCGCAAGTCGCGACGCGCGTCATTCAACTGGCCTCGCACACCGATGTCGTGCCGCGCGATCTCGTCGACGTGATTCAAACCGACGCCGGCACCACGGCGAAGGTGCTCAAGCTGTGCAACTCGGCGCTGTACGGATTCAAGCGCGAGATCGCGTCGCTGCCGGAAGCGGGCAACTTGCTCGGTGTGTCGACGCTCGCGAACCTCGTGATGACGTCGTGCACGGGGCGCTACTTCCGCGACTACGGCCACTCCGATCCGGCCGCGACGATGAAGTTGTGGGAGCAGTCGATCTCCAACGCCTTTGCGACGAGTTCGCTCGCAGGCCGCCAAGGCGGCGTCGATCGCAACCGCGCCTACACGGTCGGCTTGCTCGAAAACCTCGGACACCTCGTGCTGATGCGTTTCGTTCCCGACAGCCGCGACGCCGTTGCGCACGCGCTCGCCGGCGGCGAGGACTTGCTGGCGATCGAGGCGCGCCTCTACGGGCTCGACCATGCGGAGGTCGGTGCGCGTCTCGCCGAGCGCTGGAATTTTCCGCCGGTGTTGTCGGACGCGATTCGCTTCCACCACGCGCCCGACAGCGCCGTGATCGATCCGCTGATGGCGAGCTTTGGTCACCTCGGCGAAGTCGTGACGCATCGGCTCGGCTTCGGCGCGATGGAGCACGACGCGCACTACGCGCTGCGCGAATCGGCGCTGAACTTGACGGGCATGACGCGCGCGGGTCTCGACGCGTTGGAACCGGCGCTGAAACTCGAACTGGCCAAAGCCAAACGCGTGCTCGAAATCGCCTGACGATCGCGCACGTCGCAGCGACGGCGCGTCACGCGTGCTTCGCGCTGCCGCTTTCGAGCTCCAGCAAGCGTTGTTTGCGCCACAGTCCTCCGCCGTAGCCGACGAGCTTGCCGTCGGAGCCGATCACGCGGTGGCACGGAATCACGATGGCCAACCGATTGAGTCCGTTGGTGTTCGCGACCGCGCGCATCGACGTCGGAGCGCCGATCGCGCGCGCCAATTCGCCGTAGGAGCACGTGGCGCCGTAGGGGATCGCGCGCAGTTGCGTCCACACGCGTTGTTGGAACTCAGTGCCCGGCGCGAACAGCGGCACGCGGAACTCGCGCAACGTCCCTGCGAAGTAGCGCTCGAGCTCGTCGCGCACGCGCGTCAGGTGACGATGCTCGCCGGGCACGATGCTGCCGGCCACGCGGCGCCGCAGCGTGCGCACCTGCGTCGCCAGCGCGCGTCGATCGACGAAATCGAGGAAGCACAGGCCTTCGTCGCACGCAGCGGCGAGCAACGGACCGAGCGGAGTCGGAAGCCACGCAAGGCGCAACTCGCGCGGCGCTGCCGCGAGCTTGGTCGGCGCCGCGCCGAACAGGTCTTCGAAGGCCGCGCGAAATCCGCTCTCCGATTCGAAGCCGGACGACAGCGCGGCCGAGCTCACGCCCGCTCCGCTCGACAAGGGCCGCAGGGCCGAACCCACGCGACGCGCACGCTGAAAGGCTTGGAAGGTCATGCCGAAATGCTCCTTGAACCAACGTGCTGCGCGCGCCGGGTGAATGCCCGCGCGTCGCAGGGCCGCCGAATCGATGCGCTCGGTCGCGTCGGCGACGAGCGTGAACAGTTGCCGCACCCAGACCGGCTGCGCGCCGCAGAGCTCCAACGGTCGACAGCGCTTGCACGGTCGATAGCCCGAGCGCAACGCGGACGAGCTCGTCTCGAAGAACTCGACGTTGTCGCGCAACGGCCGGCGCGCGCCGCAGCCGGGTCGACAGAAGATGCCGGTGGTGCGAATCGCGGCGAAAAACGCGCCGTCGTAGCTGCGATCGCGCTCGACGAGTGCGCGGTACATGCGTTGCGGCGACGGCAGCGACTTCATGCGCGCGATCATCGCGTCGGCGCGCGTTCGCGCCACCGCTGTTTGAACGGCGAATTCGGTTTCAGTGCGCCGTTCAGGCGAACCCGAAGGCGCTGCCGCACTGGAACACGAGGAACGACAGCAGCCAGGCGAGCGCGCCGGTGTAGACGAACAGGAAGGTCGGCCACAGCCAACTCTTCGTCTCGCGCCGCACGACCGCGAGCGTGCTCATGCATTGGCAAGCGATCGCGAAGAACACCATCAGCGAGATGCCGACGAGCGGCGTGTACACGGGCGTACCGTCGACGCGCGTTTCGCGCTGAATGTGTCGGCGCAGGCCGACGGATTGATCGTCGACGTCCTCGCCCATGCCGTAGACGACGCCCATCGTGCTGACGAAGACCTCGCGCGCAGCAAACGCACCGAGCAGCCCGATGCCGAGCTTCCAGTCGAATCCGAGCGGTGCGATGGCCGGCTCGATCGCATGGCCGACGCGGCCGGCGTAGCTCGTGCGCAGCGCTTCCGACTGGCGTTCGTGTTCGATCTCGGCCAAGCGCGTGTCGCGTTCGGCGCCGGCGGGCAATTCGCTGGTCGCGCGCGTCGCTTGCGCCTCGAAGCGTGCGTCGTTCGCGTGCGAGCGCGGGAACGAGAGCAAGAGCCACATACCGATCGTGCACGCGAGGATCACGGTGCCCGCCTCGGAGAGGAACAGCTTGCTCTTGCGCCACATCATCGCGAGCACGCTCGGCCAGTGCGGCAAGCGATAGGGCGGCATCTCGAGCAGCAGCGGCACCTTCGGGCCTTTGAACAGTGTGCGGCCGAGCACTGCGGCGACCACGAGCGCGACCACCGTGCTGAACACGTACATCGTCACCATCAGCAAGCTCTGCACCGGCCAGCGCCCCGACGCGTTGCTCGGCGGAAACAGCGCTCCGATCAGAAGTGTGTACACGGGCAAGCGCGCCGAGCAGGTCATCAGCGGCACGACCATCATCGTCAGCATGCGGTCGCGGCGGCGCTCCATCGTCCGCGTCGCGAGGATCGCCGGCACCGCGCACGCGAAGCCCGACATCATCGGCACGAAGGCGCGTCCGTGCAGGCCGATCGATTTCATCAAGCGGTCCATGAGGAACGCGACGCGCGCCATGTAGCCCGTGTCCTCCATCACGCCGATGAAGAAGAACAGCAGCATGATCTGCGGCAAGAACACGAGCACGCTGCCGACGCCTTCGATCAGACCCTCGCCGACGAAGTCCGCGGCGATGCCCGGCGGAAGCACGCCGACGACTGCGGTTTTCAACCAAGCGAACGCGGCCTCGATCATGCCCATCGCCGGGCCGGTCCAGCTGAACAGCGACTGGAACACCACGCCCATCGCCAGCAAGAACACCGCGAAACCGGCGGCCGGATGCAACAGCACGCGATCGACGCGGTCGGTGCGCGTCGCGCGCTCGCGCGGCTTCTCGAGCAGGAAGTGCCGCGCGTGCTCGTCGATCCAGCCGTAGCGCCCGACGATGATCTCCGTCTCGATGTCGCGCCCGGCCGCGAGCGCAGCGCGGCGTCGCGCGATCACCGTGCTGCGCAAACCTGCGGGCACACCGTGGATCTCGTCGTGCTCGTCGAGCGACAACAACGCCCAGGTGGCGAGCGCCTCGCGGCGTTGCTGCTCCTCGATATGCCACTCGACCGGCAAACACAGCGCCGTCGCGGCGATATCCGCCTGCAGTTCGCGCGTTGCGGGAATCCAGTGCTGTCCCGGGCGACCGCGCCGCGGTTCGACGAGCACCTCGTCGATCGCAGTGCGCAGCGCCTCGATGCCAGTGCCCTTTTGCGCAGCGATGCCGACCACGGGCACGCCCAATTCGCGCGTCAGCGCCTGCACGTCGATGGTCATGCCGCGCTCCTCCAACATGTCGACCATGTTGAGCGCGATCACGACCGGCAGATCGGTCTCGATCACTTGCAGCGCGAAGTAGAGGTTGCGCGTGAGCTGCGTCGCATCGGCGACGATCAGCACCGCATCCGGGCGCACGAGCGGGTGCAGGCCGCACACGGCTTGGATGGCGATCTGCTCCTCGGCGCTGCGTGCCGTGAGGCTGTACGTGCCGGGCACGTCCATGAGCTCGACCTGGCCGGAACGCGGTAGCGCAAACTCGCCGACCTCGCGCTCGACCGTCACGCCCGGATAGTTGCCGACGCGCGCCGAGAGACCGGTCAGGCGATTGAACAGCGTGGTCTTGCCCGTGTTCGGATTGCCCGCGATCGCAACGCGCTTCACGCCCGACGCAACGGTCACGGCTACAGGTCCGCCTCGACCGTCACCAGGCGCGCCTCGCCGTGACGGATCGAGAGTCGGCATGCGCGCACTTCGAGTTCGAGCACGCCGCCGACGTCGATCTTGCGGATCAGCCGCACGCGCGTGCCGGGCAGCAGGCCGAGCTCCATCAGGCGGCAGCGAAACGCGCGCTCGCCGCCGATGGCGACGAGCCGGGCGCTGGTACCGGCAGTCAGTGCGTCGAGGGTGGTCATCGGTGGCGGGCGCAATCGACTCTTGAGAATCGATCTCAAGACGGCCCGAACTTTAGCACTGGCTCCTCCAGCACGGAAGTGGCCCAGGTGCGAAGGCGAACGGAGCCGTTCCGTGATGCGGTGACTTGTTGTGGGCGAGCGAATCGGCGTCGTGTCGCTGCGCACGTCGACAGCGGCGCGCGTCGTTCGCGAAGTCCGCCTTCGTGCGCATTGCTGCGTGCTCCTCGCCCCTGCGCCTCGCTCCACCGTCGCGACCGGAGTTGCCGAACGGACTGCTAGGATCCCGCCCGCTCGGCCGGACGCCATGGCAGCACTCAACCCGAAAGAAATTGCCGGTCGCCGCGCGGCCGAGTTGATCGAGGGCGGCATGACTCTCGGTCTGGGCACAGGCTCGACCGTGTACTTCAGCTTGGTGCGCTTGGCGGAGCGCATCCGCGACGAGCGCCTTGTCGTGCGCGGGGTGCCGACTTCGCTCGACACCGAAACCAAGGCGCGCGCGATGGGCATTCCGTTGGCGACTCTCGACGAAGTGACGGCGCTCGATCTGACCATCGACGGCGCCGACGAGATCGACGGCGCGTTCGACATGATCAAAGGCGGTGGCGGTGCGTTGCTGCGCGAGAAGGTCGTCGCCTCGATCACGAAGAGGCAGGTCATCGTCGTCGGGCCGGAGAAAGTCGTCGCGCGCCTTGGAACGACCTTCGCGCTGCCGGTGGAGGTCGTGCCGTTCGCGCGACCCGTGGTGACGCGCGCGCTCGAACGGCTCGGCGCGCAACCGACGCTGCGGCACACGAAGGACGGCGCGCTCTATCGCACCGACAACGGCAACGAAATCGTCGACTGCCGTTTTGCAACGGGCATCGCCGACGCCCGCGAGCTCGAACGCGCGATCGACGCGATTCCGGGCGTCGTCGAAAGCGGCCTGTTCATCGGACTCGCTCACGCGCTCGTCATCGGCCACCCCGACGGGCACGCCGAATACCGCGTTCGCTGAGCGCCCGGATCGCGCACGCTTCGGCGAGCGGACGTCGCGACGCACGACCAACGCAGCGGTCCAGATTCCCAACGCCGCGCCGCGTCGCGTCGGTGGCGCTGCGCCCAGTCGTTCGCTCGCGCTAGCGCGCCGTGCAGATCAGATCGACTGAATCCAGGCGAGCAACGCTTCGATGTCGCTGTCGACGTTCGCGCCGCTGACGAGGTTGATCTGCACCTTCGAAGCTCCCGGCACGAACTGCTGATGACCGCGCACGTCGTGGAACTCGTTGAAGAACTTGTTCAACCCCGGCGCAGGCGGACCGACGAAGGCCGGGCTGCCGTAGATCGGGCTCGTCGCCTGGGCCTCGGGATCGAGGATCGTGCGCAACGAGAGCGCCGAGTGATCGTGGAAGTACGGGCCGGTCGAGAACACGCCGAGTTTGGTCGGCACCGAGAACAGGCGCATGTCGCGCGCAAACGTCTTCAGCGGACTGTTCGGATTCGACGGAACCTGCGGGCACAGATAGCTGTTCGCGTCGTCGCGCTGGAAGTTGTCGTTGCGGTCGGGGTTCATCGGCACATAAGTCTCGACGTCGACGTAGCCGTCGTTGTTGCGATCCTGATCGAGCGCGCCGTCGTTGTTGAAGTCGATGTCGACGCCGCTGTTGACGTTGCGGATGTTGAGCGCGACCACGTTCTGTTGCAGCGAGAAGCAACTCGGGTCGTAGATCTGAAGCGTCTCTCCGCCCGTCAGCAGCGGATCGAGGAAGTCCGTCGTGAAGCCGCGCGTGTCACCCGAGTCGGAATCCGTCAGCGGGTGGCAATCGGCGCAGCCCGCGCGGCGCAGCGACGGATTGAGTCCCGTGTCGTTCCTACCGAGGAACAGATCGCGACCGAACTCCGCGAGCGGCGTCAGCGCGCCGTTCGCCGCGAGGTTGGGGTTCAGCGGAACCGGCGTGACCGCGTGCATGTCGTTCAGGCCTTGCTGCTCGGCGTCGCTCAGAATGCCGTGACCGCCGTTCTCGCCGCCGAACATCGGCCCGGTCTCGCCCATGTTGACGCGCACGCCCTTCCACAGAATCAAGCCCGTTCCGAGCGCTCCGCCGTAGACCGGCATCGTGCTGCGCGGACCGTTGCCACGCTGCCACACGTTGCCGTCCTCACCGCCCTCGAAGTGGCACGACGCACACGAGTTGTTGAACTCGCCGATCGTTCCGGCAGCGCCGGTCGTCTGCGCGCGCGAGGCGTCTTCGAAGAGCTCCTCGCCGACGCGCTGCGACAAGCTCAGGTCGTCGGCGCCGAGCAACGTCGGAATCTGCGCGTGGGCCTGCGTGATCGTCTGCGCCCTCCAGTCGACGCGCAGCACACTGAGCGTGCGCGTCAGTTCGTTCATCACGTACACGAGCGCGTCGTCGTTCGACGTCGTCGCATCGGGCGCGATCACCATTCCAAGCGGCAGATCGCCGAGCGGCGACGTCGTGTCGAACGCGGCGCGCTCCGCGAAGTCGATGCGCGGCGGATAGGTCGCCGTCAGACGCATGTTCGAACCGTTGCATTCATAGAGGAAGAGATCCTCGGAGCCGCGGTTGAGCATCAGCGCGCGATTGCCGGCTTGGTTGTAGGCGACGCGCGACGGATGGCCGGCGCGGTGGCCGAGCTTGTTCTGCGGCGCGGTGACGTCGCTCAAGCGGAAGCGCAGACCGTTGGTGAAGGCCTTCGGTTGGCCGTTGGTGTCGAAGAACAAGGCTTGCGCTTGCGTCACGACGCCGACCAAACGAATGCGATTGCCGACCGGAATGGCGACCGTTCCGTTGCTTTGCACCGCGAACGAGTAGCGCGGATCGACGAGGCGCGTGCCCGCGGCGCCCATCGGCACGCTGACTTCGGGACCGATGTAGAGCAGCGCCGTTTCGCCGGGCTGCAGGCCGGAGAGACGGAACGCGACCGCGTTGCCGACGAGCGGCGTTCCGATCCCGCCGAGCGTCGCGACGCCGTTCGCCGTGGCGGTCGGCGTCCCGAAGGCCGCGAATTCGCCGGGGACGAGCGTGTCTTGCAGCTCGTTGTGCAAGCGCCGTGAACGATCGCCCGGTGCCGCGAAGGTGTTCGCGCCGGCGTCGATCATGCTCAGCGCGGGATACACGCGATTGGCGAAGGCACCCGGCAGCCAGCTCGGGAACGCGAAGTTCACGTCGTGATTGATGTTGTGCAGCAAGTGCGGCACGAGCGCGCGCTGTCCGTCCGGCGACAAGGCGATGTCCTCGCAAAAGCGCGGCAGGCCTTGGCTCTCGATGGTCTGCACCTTCACCGGGTTGAAAAACGGATCGAAGGGGTAGGTATTGAGGTCGATCTTCGCCGCGAGCGTCACTCCCGTCGGATCGCCGTTGACGTCGAGCGCGACGTCGAGCGCGGACACGAAGGGCGAGCGATCGTGCGTGACGTAGATGCGCGCGCTGTCGCCGCGGATCGTGAAGCCGCGCGGTTCGCCGAGGTCGGCGATGCCGTCGCGATTGGCGTCGACGTCGGCGACCGTGAACGGCGCCGGGATCACGCTCAGGTTGCCGAGGTAGTCGTACTGAGCCAGCTGCGCGAGCGTCGTCGTGCTGAACAGGCGCACCTGCGCCGAACGAAAGGCGGTCACCGCGAACCAACGGCCGTTGGGCGCGACGGCGAGGCCGTAGGGCTCGACGCCCACGCCCGTCAACGTCGCGGTCACCTGGCGCGTCGCCACATCGATCACGCTGATCGAGCCGCGGATTTCGCTGCCGCTGAAGCCGCCGGAGGTGTTGACGCCGAGCGGCACGTTGCCGCGTTGGTTGGCGACGAACAGCCTGGCGCCGTCGCTACTGAAGGCGAGCGAGCGCGGACGGATGCCGACGCCGATTTCGCTCGTGGTCACGCCGCCGACGGTGTCGACGACACTGACCGACGCGTTGTCACGGTTGCACACCCACACTTCCGTCGCGTTCGACGGGTTGACGGCGACGCAAGTGACTTGCGCGTGCTGCGCGGAAGCGAGCGGAGCGAGCAGGGCCAACGATGCAACGGGGGCGGCGATCCAGGTGAAACGCATGGGGTGTCAGATCCCGGCAGGGGCTGTCGAACTCGGTGCTTGGTACATGCGAACGCGCGCTCGGCGGAACCTCCGCCGGCACGCGCGTCGTCTTCGAACGGCGATCAGGCTATCCGACGAGTGCGCATCGCGGCCGGTTCCCCAAGCCCGCGTTTGTTCGTAGGAACCCGAGTCGCGCGCTACACGCCGCCGCGCGTCGCACAACTGGAAGCTCCTTCCGTCATCCGCTTCCGTGCGCGCCGCGATTTTCCGCGCAGGCCCGATGCAGCGCGTCGTCGAGCGCACGCCTGGACCGCGCCGTGGCGACTTCCGCGCGCGCGCTGAGCTTGGCAGCGCCCTTGCTCTCTGGAGTCCACGATGGAGAACCATCCCATTCTCCGTTCCTTGGTAGCTGAAGGTAGGTCGCCCGGCATGGGGCGGCCTACCTCATCACCGCGCACTCGCGACCTGGAACGCACGCACGAGCCCTTCGAAAAGCGGCTGGCGGGCGCGCGTCGTGAGAAGAAGGCCGAGCGCGAGCGCAGCCGATCGGAGACGACGCGCGACGCTCGCAGCGACGGTCCGCGACGAGCCGACGAGCGCTCGGCAGTCCGCGATCGCTCCGAACGTAGTCGCGAGACCACCGCGAGCGGCGACGACGGTGAGCAAAAGCGCGTCGACGCACAGGCGGACGACGCGTCGACCTCGCAGGCAACGGCCGACGGCGTCGAGCAAGCTGCGAACGTCGAGCCGCGCGCAACGACGACCCACGACAACGAGGTCGATCCGAGCCGGCGCGCGAGCAACTCGAGCACCGAGCCCGAACTCCAAGTCGCGCCGCAAATCGCCGCACCATTGCC
>CAYHRR010000005.1:0-17265 GCA_964358875.1 uncultured Planctomycetaceae bacterium
CGACGACCCACGACGACGAGGCCGATCCGAGCCGGCGCTCGAGCAACTCGAGCACCGAGCCCGAGCTCCAAGTCGCGCCGCAAATCGCCGCACCGTTGCCGCGCGCCGAAGTCATCGCGCTCGAACTCGACGGTGAGGGCCTGCCGTCGGCGACGACCGCGAACGCACCTTCACCACGCGCCGTTTCGAACGACGCAAGCGACGCGACCGCCGACGAAGGCGCCGCCGGCGATGCGCCCGCGACCTTCCAAGACGCGCTCGACGCGGAAAGCTCCAGCGTCGACGGACGCGAGGCTTTCGGCGCGAACGACGTGGAAGGAACGCAGGCAGCGGAGGTCGAGCACGACGGCGACAGCGAGGCGAAGCCGCGCGAAGTCGGCGACGCGCGTGCCACCGAGCGGAACGCGCAACCGCACGAGATCGCGGCGCGCAAACACGAACACACGCAGGCCGCCGAGAAGCCGAACGCGACGAACGCGCCGCGCGAGGCCGTGCTTTCGAACCAACGCGCCGCCGACGTGCTGCGCCAAGTGCGCATGCAGATCGCGCCGGACATGCGCCACGCGACGCTTCAACTGGAGCCCGCCGAGCTCGGTCGCATCTCGATTCGCATCGCCATGCGCGGAGGTGAAGTGCACGCCGAGGTGCGCGCGGAGAAGCGCAGCACGCTCGACGCGCTCGAACGGCACGCGCCCGAATTGCGCGCTGCGCTCGAACGCGCAGGCCTCGCAACCGGTCAATTGGCGCTGCAATTGGGGCTCGACGACTCGCGCTCCCAGCAGGGCTCGCAGCACGAATCCGGCGGCGCGGGTAACGCGCGCACGCCTTTCGAATCCACCACAGCGGCGCCGCGCGCATTGCAGCGCGCGCTGTCGCGCAGCCTCGACAACGAACACGGCGTCGACACCTACGCCTGAACCACGGAGTTCCCTATGGCAATCACCGGCATCAATTCCAACGACCCCGTTTCGCTCTTCGGCGCCGCCAAGCCCGACGCGCTCGACAAGGACGCCTTCATGGGCTTGCTCGCGACGCAGATGAAGAACCAGGACCCGCTGTCGCCGACGGACAACTCGCAGATGATCGCGCAGCTCGCGCAGTTCTCGTCGCTCGAGCAGATGCAGAACCTCAATTCCAACTTGGTCGGCATGGCTGTGCTGCAGCAGACGAATGCGTTGCTCCAGCAACTGACCAGCTCGAGCGGTTTGATCAACAAGGACGTGCAGTACCTCGATCCCTCCGACAACGAGACCAAGCTGTGGGGCCGCGTCGAGTCGGTGAAGATCGAAGAAGGCGTCGCCACGCTGCAGATCGGCGGCGAGAGCGTGCCGCTGGTCAACGTCGTTCAAATCGGAACGCCGCCGGCGCCGAGCGCGCTGCGCGCGTCGAACGATCCGAGCCGGACGTCCGCGACGCCCGAAGAGCTCGACGCACAACTGTTCGCAGCTCGAATCGACGCCGGACTCGCGCGCTTCGACAACGCTGAAAACCTGGAACAACCCTCCGTTCGCTGAACCGCCAACCACCAAGCACCACAACCATGGCCAGCTCACTTTTCTCCGCGCTTTCGGGCCTGCAAGCCCACGAAAACTGGATCTCGGTGATCGGTAACAACCTCGCCAACGCCAACACGCCGGGCTACAAGTCCGCGCGCGCGGTGTTCAGCGACCAGTTCAGTCAAACGCTGCGATTTGCGTCGTTGCCGTCGGGTTCGCTCGGCGGGCGCAATCCGATGCAGCTCGGTCTCGGCGTGCAGTTGTCCGACATCGGTCGCAACTTCGATCAAGGCCCGACGACCAACACCGGACGCACCTTCGATCTCGCGCTCGAAGGACGCGGCCACTTCATGGTCACCGACGGCGTCAACAACCTCTACACGCGCGTCGGCACGTTCGGCGTCGACGCGACCAGTCGCCTCGTCGATCAACGCACCGGCTTCCGCGTGCTCGGCCTCAACGGCCAGCCGATCAATCTCGACACGACGTCGTTGTTCCCGCCCAGCGAAACCGCCGCGATCTCCTTCGCCGGCAATTTGCCCGCGACGATCACCGGCCCGCTCGCGCAGGTGTTGACCAGCTCATCGGCGATGAAGAACGGTCAAGCCGCGACGTTGACCGGTTCGGTCGCGACGAACTCCTTCAGCGTCCCCGTCGGTCAAACGTGGTCGATGGAGGTCATCTCCGACGGCGGCGCGCCGCAGACGGTGTCGCTGGCCGGTCAAGCGGCCGCGTACACGGCGCAAGACGTCGCCAACGCGATCAACGCGCAAGTGACCGGCGTCACGGCGAGCGACGTCGGTGGCGCGGTGAAGATGACGTCCGATCGCACGGGCACCGCGCGCACGTTGAAGATGGTCTCCGGCACGAGCGGCCAGGACGTCGCTTCGTTGCTGGGCCTTTCACTGAATCAGGTGACGGGCAGCGAGATCGTGGCCACGGGCACGACGGCGCTCAACGATCTGCCGACCAATCTCGTCGACTATCAGAACGGCGACGTGATCGAGATCGCAGGCGTCGACACCGACGGCTCGAGCGTGCTCGCGTCCTTCGTCTACGGCGCCGGCAACGACGGCACCACGGTTGCCGATTTGATGACCTTCATCGACAACGCCTTCGCCGTGGCGACGCCGACGCTCAACGCGACGACGGGTCAGATCACGCTGACCGCCGACACCACGGGCCCGACGAGTCTGTCGATGACGATCACCGACAACACCGGCGCGGGCAGCACCGATTGGCCGCAGCACGCGCTGATTTCGACGACCAAGGGCACCGGACCGGACACGGCGACGACCTCGATCGAAGTGTTCGACTCGGCGGGCAGTTCGCACACCTGCTCCCTCAATTTCGAGCGTCAAGACGACGGCTCGTGGAACGTGATCCCGAACTCGGCCGACGGCCTTGTCTCGGGCTTGGTCACGGGCCTGCGCTTCAACTCGGACGGCTCGATCGCCGCGTTGCCCGCGACCTCGACCTTCTCGGTGCAGTTCCCCGGTCAAAGTCCGCAGACGATCTCGATCGACTTCGGTACGCCGGGCTTGTTCGACGGTGTGACGCAGTTCGGGCAAGGCGCGAGCGTGTTCGCCGACTTCCAAGACGGCTTTGGTGTCGGCGAGTTGTCGAACCTTTCGGTCAACGGCGACGGCGACATCCAAGGCTTCTACACCAACGGTCAGATCCGCGTGCTCGGCGAGCTGGGCATCGCGACCTTCGTCAACGACAACGGTCTGCGCGAAGTCGGCGACAACCTGTGGTCGGAAACTCCCAACTCGGGCATCCGCACGGTTTCGAAGGGCGCGCAGGGCAAAGCCGGACAAGTGGTCGGCGGCGCGCTCGAGGGGTCGAACGTGTCGGTTGCCGAGGAATTCGTGCGCATGATCGAAGCGCAGCGCGGCTTCCAAGCGAACGCGCGCGTGATCACGACCACCAACGAAGTCCTCGCGGAGCTCGTCAACCTGCTCTAGTGAGTGAAGTTCGCGCGCGCGCCGACCTCGTGTGAGCCGCGCTACGAACAAGGAAGCAACGCCGCGATTTCGCGTGTCCGACACGCGACGTCGCGGCTGTGTTTTGTGTGCGCTACCTTGTTGCCGAACCCCCGCGAGCGACGTCGCTCGACAGTGATCAACTGGAGAACCACGACATGCGCGTCACCATCCGAGCTCCGCACGTACGGGCCGACGACAAGATCCGCACGCACATCGGCGAGCGCGTGCGCGCCGCCTTCGAACACGTCGAAAGCCGCGTGACCTCCGTGCAGGTCGTGCTGGTCGACGAAAACGGGCCGAAGGGCGGCGTCGACAAGCACGTCGAGGTGCTCGCCAACTGCGGCAAGCTCGGCCTGTTTCGCGTCGACGCGAAAACCAACGACTTGGTCGCTTCGGTCGACGCGGCGCTCAAAAAAGCGCAGCGCGCGGTCGAGCACGCGGTCGATCACAAAGAAGGCAAGCGTCGCGCGGAAACCAAGCATCGCCGTCCGTGAGCTCGGGCGTGATCGGTCGAGCACAGCGCCGCAGTTTCGAGAGCGCGTCGCGGGCGCGACGATTCGACAGCACCCGACCGTGTGCCGCGTGAACTCCACAGGGCCGTTCGATCGACGCGGCCGAACGCCGGCACAAATCGTGCGCGGCGTCACCGGCGCCATCGGCGTTGCAGCGTGAGCGCGACGTCATTGGCGTTGCGGCTTGAGCGCGTCGTCATTGGCGTTGCGGCTTGAGCGCGTCGTCATTGGCGTTGCAGCGTGAGCGCGACGGCGGATGCTCGCTTCGAACCATCACTGTGGGTGCTGCGCGGCGACGCGCGTGATGCGTTGCGCGGCGAGAGTCGTGGGATGCACGCCGTGAAGGCCGAGCGCAGTTCGCCGAACGGTTCGGTGCACAACACATCGCGCCGCGACGCTCGCGCGAACGAGGTTGCGCTGCACTGACGGCCGGCGTCGTTGTCTTGCGGAGACGGCGCGCGCTGCATGTCGCACCGCGCGATCCACGCTGTCGACACGGAAGTGAGCGACGCTCACAGCCACGAACTTCCGGGTGGAACGCGCTTCCGCCCACGGAACGAATTTCATGCAGGGTCGCAGCGCGGGGCCGCCACAGGGCTCGCAGACGCTGAGCGCGCGCTTGGCACCGCCGTTGCGTACTGGACGGCGTGAACCAGGGACTCATCGACAGCGTTTCCTCGCTTGCCGCCTCCGAGAAGCGGCTCGACACGATCGCGGCCAACATCGCGAACTCGAGCG
Source organism: uncultured Planctomycetaceae bacterium (assembly GCA_964358875.1). Taxonomy (GTDB): domain Bacteria; phylum Planctomycetota; class UBA1135; order UBA1135; genus CAYHRR01. The sequence goes on from CAYHRR010000005.1 coordinate 4,735, forward strand.
CGCCGGGCTTCAAGCGCCAGGGCACCTCGACCTTCAGCTTCGACGCCATGCTCGGCGACCGCATCGAGCGCCGCGTCGGCACGCGCAACATCGTCGACTACTCGCAAGGCTCTTTGAAGGCGACCGAGGGCCAGTACGACTTCGCGTTGCAAGGCAAGGGCTTCTTCACCGTCGAAGGCAAGGACGGCGAGCTCTACACGCGCGACGGTCGCTTCTACGTCGACGACAAGGGCGTGCTGCAAACCGCCGAAGGCATGCCGGTCGCGTGGGAAGGCGCGCGCGGCACGATCGATCCCATCGGGCTGCCGATCTACGCGGACACCGAGGGCACGCTGCGTCAAGGCACGCAGACGGTCGGCAAGCTGCGCATCGTCGACTTCGAGCGCTACGACCAACTCAGCGCCATCGGCGGCGGCGTGTTCAGCGTGCCGCGCAACGTTTCGCCGACGCCTTCGGTCGCGCTCTTGCGCCAAGGCCAGCTCGAGCAAGCCAACGTCTCGACGATTGACGAGATGGTCGCGCTGATCAACGTGCAACGGCAGTTCGAGTCCGGCACGCGCCTCATGCAAACGATCGACCAAAGCTATCGCCGTCTGACGACGCCGCGCTGACGCCGCAGGAACCCAAGGAAACTACCCACCATGATGCGAGCACTGATGACGGCCGCGAGCGGCATGAAGGTCCAGCAGATGCAGGTCGACACGATCGCGAACAACATCGCGAACGTGAACACGACCGGCTTCAAGAAGAACGAGCTGGCCTTCCGCGAAATGCTGTACGAGACCGTGCGTGAACCCGGCGCGCCGACGGCGGCCGCGCAAATGGCGCCGACCGGTTTGCAGTTCGGCAGCGGCTCGGAAATCGCGAGCTCGGTCAAGACCTTCCGCCAAGGCGAACTCGCGCCGTCGGGCAACTCGCTCGACATGGCCATCAACGGCACGGGCTTCTTCCGCGTGCGCTTGGGCAACGGCGAATACCGCTACACACGCGACGGCAGCTTCCGCAAAGACGGCTCGAACCAACTCGTCACCAGCGAGGGCTATCCGCTCGATCCGCCGATCAGCATTCCGCCGGACGCGATCGAAGTGATCATCGGCGAAGACGGCTCGGTCAACGTGATGAAGAGCGAGTCGGGCTTGCCCGAGGCGGTGACGAACATGTCGCTGTTCCGCTTCGCCAACGCGAGCGGCCTCAAGGCGCAGGGCGCGAACCTGTACAGCGAAACCGCGAGCTCGGGCCAGGCGCAACAAGCCTCGCCGGGCTCCGACGGCACCGGCTCGATCAAGCAGGCCTACCTCGAGCGCTCCAACGTTCAAGTCGTCGACGAGCTCGTCGCGCTGATCGTCGCGCAGCGCAATTACGAGATCAATTCGAAGGCCATCAAGGCCTCCGACGAAATGCTCCAACAAGTCAACTCGATGGTTCGCTGAGGTCGCGTGCATGCTCTTCGCAGCTCTGTTGTTCGGCGGCGTGACGGTGACGCTCGCTCCCGAAGCCAAGGTGCGCGGCACCGAAATCGAACTCGGCGCGATCGCCTCGGTCAGCGGCGATGAACTCGACGCGGCGCGCTTGCGCACGATGCGTTTGGGTTACGCGCCGGCGCCGGGCTTCAGCCGCCTGATCGTGCAAGCGCGTCTGCGCCAGGATCTCGCGCGCCAATTTCCGGGCCTCGAGCTGACCGTCATCGGCGCCGACACCTGTCGCGTGATGCCTTCGACGTCGCGCGTGCTGGGCAGCGCGATCGAAGCGGCAGCGCAGAAGGAGGTGCTGCGTCTGCTCGAGGGCCGCGAGGTCGAGATGCAGTTGCTCAACAAATCACCCGATCTCGAAGTGCCCGCCGGCGACTCGGCGGTCGAGCTGCGCGTCGTGCTCGCCGAAGGCATGAGCAAGAGCGGTCCGGTCAACGTGCCGGTGCGCGTGATGGTCGACGGCGGTCTGTACCGCACGGTGTGGACCAATTGGCAGCTCGCGCTCTGGGAGGAAGCGAGCGTGCCGAAGATCGAAATCCACACCGGCGACGTGATCACGCTCGAGATGCTCGAGCGCCGCCGCGTGGCCTCGCCCGGCAGCGGTCCGGAAGCGGCGTTGCCCGCTGCGCTCGTCATCGGCGCGACAGCATCGCGCGATCTACCGATCGGTCGACCGATCCGCGAGATGGACGTGCAGCGGCCGATGCTCGTGAAGCGCGGCGACATGCTGATGCTCGAAATTCGCAGCGGCAAGGTCAACGCGCGCGTCGCGGTGACGGCCGAGCAGGACGCGCGCGCCGGCGAACGCATCAAAGTCACGGTGATGTCGAACAAGCGCGCACTGACCGCGCGCGTCTCCTCCAAAGACCTCGCCGTCATCGAAATCGGCGGCAACTGAAGACCAGCACTATGAACATCACGCAACAGCTCGGACGCATCTTGGTCGTCGCAGCCCTGTGCGGCGCGGCGCACGCGCAAGCGCGCCAAGGCTCGATCTACGACCCCGACAACAGCGCGCCCTCGCCGGCCGCGGCGAAGATCGCGGTCAAGCGCGGCGACATCGTCACCGTGCTCATTCAAGAGAGCCAGAACGTCCGCAACCAAGAGCAGTCGGACCTCTCGAAGGCGACGAACCTCAACTACAAGATCAACCTGTTCGACCTGAAGCCGAACGCGTTCAACACGCTGCCGAAGGTCGACGCGGACTCGACCGACGGTTTCATCGGCTCGGCGAAGTACGAGAAGTCGGGCGCCTTCACCGCGCGCTTGGCGGCCGTGGTCATCGACGTGCTGCCCAACGGCAATCTCGTCATCAGCGGCCGGCGCGAAATCAAGATCGACGCCGAGACGAAGCTGATCGAGTTCAGCGGACTTGTGCGGCGCTTCGACATCGCCGCCGACAACTCCGTCGCGAGCGAGCTCGTCGCCAACGCGCAGGTGCGTTACCGCGGCGACGGCCCGCTCACGAAATCGACCAACCGCACCGGCATCGGAAGCTGGCTCCACGACGCGATCGCCTGGATCTGGCCCTTCTGATCGAGACACTCATGAACCACCGATTCGCCATCGTCTCGATCCTCGCCTTCGCCGCGCTCGCACCGGCGCAGACGCAACAAGCACCCGCGTCGCGACCCAGGCCGACGACGCTGCGCCCGAAGGCGCCGACGGTCATTCCGCCGCGCGTCGCCGCGCAGACTCAAGAGCCGCAGGATCCGCCGACGGAACCGTCGAGCGCGCCGGCGGCGAGCGGCGACGAACCGCGCTGGATCGGCGGCGTCGAAGCGCCGACGCAACCGTCGACGCGTTCGAGCGCGAGCATCAGCAAGGGCCAGCGCTTCGTGCCGCAAGCGGCCGCCGGCGCGCGCGGTCAAGTGATCACGACCACGGTCGAAACGCTCGTCGACGTGCGCGGTCAAGAGAACAACGTGTTGACCGGCATCGGCATCGTCACCGGCCTCTCGGGCACCGGCGACTCGGTCAACATGACGCGTCAGCTCGTTTCGAACGTGCTGCTCGCCAACAACATTCGCATCGACGTCTCGCAGTTGACGCCCAAGAACTGCGCGGTCGTGTCGGTCGAAGCGACGCTGCCTCCGGGGATTCAACCGGGCCGCCAAGTCGACGTGCGCGTCTCGACGATCGGCGACGCGAAAAGCCTGCAGAGCGGCATGTTGCTGTTCACGGAATTGCGCGACGTCGACGGCAAGGTGTGGGGCACGGCTGCCGGCCCGGTCGACGTCGGCGGCTTCATGGCCGAAGGCGCATCGGCCTCGGTTTCGAAGAACCAAGTCACCGTCGGCATGGTCGGTGGCGGCGGCAAGGTCGAACGCGCGCTGATCAGCAACATCGTCAGCGAGAACGGCTTCATCTATCTCGACTTGCGCGCGGCGCAGTCGTCCTTCTCCAACCTCGTGCGCATCGCGGCCGCGATCAACAGCGTGTATCCCGACGCCGCCGAGGCCGCGACGGACTCCCGCACGGTGAAGGTGCGCGTGCCGCCGGATTTGCCGCGCGCGATCCACGTCGCCTACCTCGACTCGATCCTCAACATGGAGGTCGAGCCCGACTCGCAGCCCTACGTCGTGATCAACGAACGCACGGGCGCGATCGTGATGGGCGAGGGCGTGCGCTTGCGACCCGGTGCCGTCGCGCTCGGCTCGATCACCGTGACGATCGCGGAGAGCCCGGAGACGAGCCAACCCGGCCCGAACTCCGGCGGCTCGACGCAGACCAATCCGCGCACGGACATCTCCGTGAACGAAGAGAACAACGGGCTCGTCGAAATCCCCGGAGCGGTGTCGCTCAAGGAAGTCGTCGAAGTGCTCAACGTGCTCGGCTCGACGCCGCGCGAACTCATCCAAATCCTCGAGGCGATGCACCAAGCGGGCCTCTTGCTCGCCGAAGTGCGGCGCATGTAGCCATGGACGGAATCAACGACATCAGCTCGCGCGCTGCGGACATCGCCGCGTCCGTGCGTTTGGGCGGCGCGAGCAACGCCGTCGAAAGCGCGCGCCGCAGCGGCAAACCCGAGCAAGCGGTGAGCATGTTCGAAGACATGCTCGCGACGACGCTCGTGCGCGAAATGCGCCGCGGCCTCGAGGACGGCTTCTTCGGGGCCGGCACCGGCGCCGACGTTTACGAAGGCTGGCTCGACGAACACGTCGGCAAGTCGCTCGCGCGCTCCGGCGCGCTCGACATCGCGCAAGCGGTGCGCATCTCGATCAACAACAAGTCCGCCAAGGAATGAACGGAACCTCCGTGACTCACACCACGATTCAATTGCTGCGTCAGCTCGAGGCCTACATCCAAGAGGAGATCGGTGCGCAGTCGCGCATGCTCGGCTCGCTCGAGGACCAAGCGCTCGCGCTCAAGATCAACGCGCCCGAACGCATGCTCGCGGCGACGCAGGCACTCGAAAGCGAGATCGCTGCGACGCAGTCGCGCTCGCGGCGTCGCAACGAACTGCTCGCGGGCCTCGCGCAGAGCTGGGAGGTCGCTCCCGAAGCTCTGACGCTCTCCAGCGTCGTGCGGCGCGCCGGCGAAGAAGGCACGCGCCTCGCGCGACAACGCGGCGAACTCGAACGCCTTGCGCAACGCACGTCGACGCTCGCGCGTCGCAACGGAACCGCCGCGCGCTTCCACGAGCGTTTGACCCAGGACGTCGTGCGCGCGCTGCTCGCGCTCGAAGACGGCGTGTGCGTCGAAGACGGCGGGCGCCTGGTCAACGCCGAGGTGTGAGCCCATGTCGACCCTCGGCATCAACATCGGTCTGAAGTCCCTGCTCGCCGCGCAAGCGAGCTTGGAGTCGATCGGTCACAACATCTCGAACGCGAACACGGCCGGCTACTCGCGCCAGACGTTGCACGTTTCGACTTCGACGCCGCTGTATTTGCGCGGCTTGATGCAGGGCACGGGCACGCAAGCCGACGTCGTTTCGCGCACGGTCGATTCGTTGCTCTCCGGCCACATCACCTCGCAAGTCGCGAGCATCGGGCGCATCGACGCGCGGCTCGACACGCTCTCCAACGTCGAGAGTTTGCTCGGCGGTGCCGGCGACAGCGGCGCGTCGGCGATGCTCAAGTCGATGTTCCAAAGCTTCGCCGCGCTCTCGACGGCGCCGGAAGACAGCGTGCTGCGCACCGGCGCCGTGCAGTCGACGGTGTCGCTCACTTCGCAGCTCAATCAGCTCTCCGGCAACAGCCTCACGCTGCAGCGCAACGTCTTCTTGCGTTTGCAGACCAACGCGGCGCAGGTCAACGAACTCGCGGGCCGCATCGGCGACCTCAACCGCGAGATCGTCAGCAGCGAGTACGGCACGACGACCGCCAACGACTTGCGCGATCAGCGCGACCAAACCATTCGCGAACTGTCGCAGTACATCAACGTGCGCGCGGTCGAGGACCAACGCGGTTCCGTGCGCGTGCTCGTCGGCGGACGCATTCTCGTCAGCCCGACGACGGTTGAAGAGATGACGGTCAGCGGCGATCCCGGCGGCGGCAGCGTCGGCATGCAGATCGCGGGCGAGGACGTGCAGGTCGCCGGCGGAGAGATCGGCGGCTTGCTCAACATCCAGCAGCAGTTCCTGCCGCAGTTCGCGCAGAACCTCGATCAATTCGCGCGCAGCTTGATTCTGCAGGGCAACCGCGTGCATTCGACCGGCGTGCCGAAGAACGGCGCGTTCCACGCCTTGATCGCTTCGAACTCGCTCATCGATCAGGACCAGGACGGCAACGTCGGCAACGAGTTGCTCGCCAACGCCGGCTTGCCCTTCGACGTCACCAGCGGCGAGCTGTACGTCAACCTCGTCGACGAAACGACGGGCGCGATCAGCAAGCACCGCATCGACATCGACGCCGCGCACACGACGGCCGATCAGTTGACCGCTTCGCTCAACTCGATCGCGCACGTCTCGGCCACGATCGATGCGCAAGGTCGTTTGCAGATCGCGACCGATGCGGGCTTCGCCTTCGATTTCAGCGCGCGCCTCGATCCCAATCCCGACGCGCTCGGCAGCTTCGGCGGCGGGCGCGCGACCTTGGGCAGCAACGACGGACCCTTCGCGCTCGCGGACGGCGACACGCTCGACTTCGTCGGCCCGTCGGGCCCGTTCAGCGTCGTGCTCGACGCCGCCGACTTCGTGCAGATCGGCGCAGCCACCGCGAGCGAAGTCGCGGCCGCGCTCAGCGCCGACGCCAATTTCCTGGCCAGCGGACTCAGCGCCAACGTCGTCGGCGACCAACTCGTCGTGCAGTCGGCGGGCAGCGGCGCGTCGCAGTCGTTCCAAGTTTCCGGCGGCAGCGCGCTCGGCGCACTCGGTTGGACGGCGGGCACGACGGTCGCGGGCTCCGACACCTCGGTGCAGCCGACGATCTCGGGCAACTACACGGGCGATGCGAACGGCAAGCTGTTCTTCCGCCCGAACATGGACGGCACGATCGGGACCACGCCAGGTTTGCAGATCGGCGTGTTCGACGAGAACGGCACGCAGCTCACGCAGATCGACGTCGGGCCGGGTTACTCGCCCGGTGACTCGGTCGAGGCGATTCACGGCCTGAAAGTCGCCTTCGGCTTCGGTCAGGTTTCGGCGAGCGAACGCGACGTGTTCGGCATGGACGTGGTCGCCGATGCGGACACGAGCGACGTGCTGGTCGCGCTCGGGGTCAACGCGCTGTTCATCGGCAAGGACGCGGCGACGATCGGCGTGCGCGACGACATCGTCGCGGACCCCTCGCAGCTCGCCGCGTCGATCTCGGGTGCGCCGAGCGACGGCGACAACGTGCTGCGTTTCCTGGGCATCGAATCGGCTTCGCTCGACGAGCTCAACATGCAGTCGCTCGACGAGCACCTGTCGAACGTGATCAGCGGCGTCGCGCTCGACATCAGCTCGTCGCAGAACGCGCGCGACGCGGAGCAGGCCTTGCTCGACGGCCTCGATGCGCGGCGCGACCAGATCTCCGGCGTCAACACCGACGAAGAGCTCGTGCACATGATCGAACAGGAGCAGTCGTACAACGCGGCCGCTCAGTACCTGCGCGTCGTCAGCGAGCTCATGAACGAGCTCATGAACGTGATCTGAGGCACACCATGTCGATCCGACCTACGCAGCAAGCCGTTTTCAGCCAGATCGAGCGCGGCATGCTCGAGAACTTCTCGCGCTTGGTGCGCGCGCAGGAGCAGATCTCGAGCGGCAAGCGCATCGTCACTCCGTCCGACGATCCGGTCGGCGCATCGCAAGCGCTGGCCTTCAAGCGTCAAATCGCCGCGGCCGATCGCAACAAGACCTCGGTGCAGGGCGCGCGCGTCATGCTCGACACGGCTTCGAGTCTTTTGCAAGACGGCGGCGGCACGCTTTCCGAAGCGCGCGCCGTGCTGCTGCAAGCGATGAACGGAACGCAGTCCGACGACGATCGACGTTTGTTCGCGGGTTCGATCGACCTGATCCGTGATCGCATGATCGAAGTCGGCAATTCGCGCGCGGGGAATCGCTACCTGTTCGCAGGCACCGCGACCGACAGCGCGCCCTTCGTCGAAAGCGGCGACAGCGTGCGCTACTCGGGCAACAACCAGTCACAGAACGTGCGTGTCGGCGAGGACGCGCGCTTGATGTCGACCATTTCCGGCGGCGAGATCTTCGCGCTCGAACAGCGCACCGGAACGCAGTTTTCCGGCTTGACCGGACTCGCCTCGGGAACGAGCGCGGATCAGGGCACCGGCTATCGCTACGTCAGCGTGCGCCACGATTCGACGGCGGCTTCAGGTCTGAGCAGCGGCCTGGCCTTGGCCGGTGGTGCTAACGATTCGATTCTCGGCGCGCACACGTTGGTGATCGACGGCGTCGCCGGAACGGCGCAGCTCGACAACGGCGCCTTGGTGCACTTTCCGGCGACGACGGCGAGCACAGCGGGCGATGTGGTCGTGACCAACGAGCACGGCGCCGAGGTGCACATCGATTTCAGCGCCTACGACGGCACGAGTTCGAGCGCGACGTTGACCGGCGCGGGTTCGGTGTCGCTCGACGGCACGACCTGGACGAGCATGGCCTTGACCGAACCCGATCTCGAGCTGACCAGCGCCGACGGAACGGTGCTGCACCTCGACACGCGCGGACTGCATCGCGCCGGCGTCGAACTCGTGACGTTCGGCGGCACGGTCAACGTCTTCGACGTGCTGCAAGGCATCTCGAACGACATGAACAACGTGCATGACCTGTCGCCGCGCGACCTGCGCGAACGGCTCGACATGTGGCTCGGCGAACTCGATCGCAACCACGAGAACATTCAAATCGCGACCGGCGAGCTCGGCTCGCTCTCGCAGCGCGCCACCGGGTTGGAGGAGTCCTTCGACGAACAGGGCGTGCAGATCCAAGGTCTGCTCTCCGATGTCGAGGACGTCGACTTCAGCAAGGTCGTGCTCGATCTCAACCGTGCGGAACAGACGCTCCAGCTCGCGCAGGCGACGAGCATGCGACTGCTGCAAAACTCGTTGCTCAACTTCCTGAGGTGATTTCGATGACCGATTCCCTACCGCTCCCCGTGTCGAAGATCGCCGCCGCGCAGACCACGCAAGGCGTCGGCGCGAACTCGAAGAAGTCCGAAGTCGGCGGCGCCGGCGCGCACGCCTTCAAAGCGTTGCTCGATCAGCTCGACGAACGCGCCAAGGCGCTCGAGCAGGAGAGTCGCAAGGACCTGACCAAGGACGATCTCGCCGGTGCGATCGACAACGCGCGCACGTCGCTCGAGCAGATGCTGTCGCTCAAGGACCAGTTGCTCGAAGCGTGGCGCGCGGCGAGCACGCAGGCCGAAGGCGGCGCGCCGCCGCAGGGTTGAACGTGAGCCGCGTCGCAGCCGAGACTCGCTCGAAGGCGCTGGCCCTGATGGAGCGCGTGCTGCGCGACGGAGCGCCGCTGGCGGGCGAGTACCCGCTCGTCTTTCGCGACGAATTCCCGGGCCGCGTGTTGGCTCTCGAAGAAGGCGGCGCCGTGGTCAGTTCCTGCGCCGTGCTCGTGCGCGATTTCGTCGTCGGCACCTCGTCCGTGCGCGTCGGACTGATCGGCTCGGTCGTCACCGCGCCCGAGTGCCGCGGCCGCGGATTGGCGAGCCGCCTGCTCGCGCACGCCGAGGACGAACTCGCGCGCGAGGGTTGCGTGTTCGCGATGCTGTGGGCCGACGACCCGAACTTCTACGACGCGCGCGGTTGGCGTCCGATCGGCGCGGAAGTCGATTTCACGATCGAGCCCTGGCAGGAAGGTCGACTGTGCGGCGCGAGCGGCATTCGCTCCGCGGCGCCGGACGATTTCAGCGCACTGCACCGGCTCTACTCGCTGCACCACGAGCGCGTCGACCGTTCGCGCGCGGAGAGCCTGGCCCTGTTGTCGGGACCCGGCATCGAAACGCTGGTGCTGCAGCGCTCGCGCGACGTGGTCGCCTACACGTGTCTCGGTCGCGGCAAGGATTTCGCGCGCACCATTCACGAGTGGGCCGGTTCGGACGCCGACGTGCTCGCGCTCGTGCGCGCCCACATGCAGCGCGCGCAGCGCCGCGGCGAGCACGGCCCGACCTACATGCTCACGCCCTCGAACGCGCGTGCGTTGCACGATCGACTGCGCGGTTGCGGCGTGGCCTGGAGCGACGGCGTCTTGGCGCAGGGCAAGCTGCTCGACCTGCAGGGCGCAGCGCAGTTGCTCGCCCAATTCATCGGCCCCGAGGTTGCCGTCGGTGTCGAAAACGAGATCCAGGCCGGCACGAGCAGCCCGCGCATCACTCTCGAAGGTCCGCGCGGCCGAAGCAGCCTGTCGAATGAAGATCTGCTGGACATCCTGGTCCCTGCACGCGGTCGCCGAACGCGCATCGAAGAGCTCGAGCGCGCGCTCGCGGTGCAACTTCCCGCGCTTCCGCTCGCGCTGTTCGCCTGGGGCCTCGATTCGATTTGATGTCTAGCGTATGACGCCCGTTCCACAGGGCGCGCGCACCACGCGAGCGCTACAGCGAGCTCCGTCCGTCTCATGAAAACCGAAGTGCCGTCCGCATCCGTCCGTTACCAGACTCCCGAAACTCCCGACGGCGTGGTGCGCAAGGTTGAACTCGACCGCCACGGCCCCGGGTCGGTCGAAGTCGAGATCGAGTTCCGCGTCTCGAAGGAATTCAAGAGCCGTTGCGCCGGCAGCGGCACGTCGACGGCCTTCGCGGCGCGCAGCCGCATCGCGCGTTTGGGCATCGACGTCGAGCCGACCAGCGCGATCGAATTCGAGAACGGCCGCGCGACGATGCGCGCCAAGCTCAGCGCGAACGTGCGCGAGTACGGCGTCGATCGCTACCTCGATCGCTTGATCGTGCCCGGCATTCGCCTCGGCCGCTTGGTGCTGTGCCTCGAAGAAAACCGCCTCGATTCCGAGGAGATCTACAGCTCGCTCGAACGCAACGAGTTCCAGTTGCCGAGCGGATTTTCGATCGACGCCGAGGGCTCGTTCACGATCCAGACGCACAAGCTGCGCTACGCCTTGTCGAAGGCGCTGACGCTCGAAGACGCGCTGGCGATCCTCACGCAAGAAGGCGGCAAGAGCATCCTCAACCGACTGCAGATCCCCAAGCCCGCCGAGAACCTCGTCATTCCCGCCGGTCACGGCATCATCACCTCGTGCTCGATGTTCCTGCACAAGCACTACGTCGTGATCAATCCCGACGCGGGCGCGCTGGGCCGACATCTCAACGCGATCGTGCTCGATCCCGTGGCGACGCGCGGCACGCGTGTGTTCCTCGAGATCACCAACAGCTCCGAACGGCAGATCGTCAATCCGTTCGTGACGGCCAAGATTTACAGCGCCGACGAGAAGCTCGGCGGGACGCGCTTCCATCCGGTCGCCAAGGTCGACGAGGCGCCGCGCAACGACGTGCCGAGCTACGACGCGCTTGCCGCGTACTACGCCGAGCACTTGCCGGAGATGACCGAGCGCTCGTACCAGAACCGGCCGTTGATCGTCGCCGCCGACCTGCGCGCGATTTCGAGCGAGCAATTGCCGCTGTTCGTGTCGACGCGCCCCGATCCGTCGGCGCACAAGATCCCCGCGAGCATGCGCTCGACCGTCGACTACTCGCACGTCGGCTCGTCGGCGGAGCTGTTCGCAACACGCGCCTTGGGCCAAATTCCGGCCGGAAAACGCGCGACGCTGCTCCTGACCTACTTCCCCAACTTGATCGAGCACATCGCCATCAGCAATGCCGTGCTCGACAAGCGCATCGACACGGTCGTGTTCCGGCGCGCGTCCTTCGAGCACGGCCAATTTTTCAGCGCCAACGATCACACGCGGCTCGCCGACTACGAGGCGCTCGGTGCGAAGGTGCTGTGGTGCCATGACGAGCGTCGCCACGTCGCCTTGCACACTTTCCGCGGCTTGCGCGGCTATTTCATCTCGCCCAGCGAAGTCGATCGCTTCAAGAACACGCTCGTCGTCGCGGTCTACGGATCGGCGGAGAAGCTCAGCGTCGACGACTGCGCGAGCCTCAAGCAACTGCTGACGCAGGTGAAGGAGCTCTTCGGAGGCCAAGTCGCGATCCTGACCGGCGGCGGTCCCGGCGCGATGCAACAGGCGACCGACATCGCGCTCGAACAGGGCATTCTCGTCGGCGCGAATTACATCGAGACCATCGACCAAGCGACGAACAAGGCCGCGCACTTCTACCAGTGCTTCCAAGATCGCAATCGTCACCTGCGCCAGCGTTGGTTCGACATCGCGAGCTTCACGGTGTTCTGCGTCGGCGGCCTCGGCACGCTCGAAGAAGTCGGGCTGACCTTGACCGACATGAAGCTCGGCATGGTCGAGCGCGGCCCGGTCGTGTTCTTCGGCAAGTACAAGGACGAGCCCTATTGGTCGCACTTGCACGAGATGCTCAAGCGCATGGTCGAGGCCAAGCGCGCGCCCGCCTGGGTCGCCGAGAACATCCTCTTCACCGGCGACGCCGCGAGCCTGACGACCTTCTACAAGAAGGTGCTCGGGCTCGGTTGACGGCGCGCCTTCGTGCGCAGCGGCGTGGGGGGGGGGGGGCCGGGGGGGGGGGGCCCCCCCCCC
>CAYHRR010000005.1:17275-23318 GCA_964358875.1 uncultured Planctomycetaceae bacterium
TTTATAAATTTTGGGGTGGGGGCGGGGTGTCGGGGGGGCGTTGGTGGGCGGGGGGGGGGGGCGGTGGCGGGTGGGGGGGGGGCCCCCACGCGCATTCCGCCGGCGACGGCGCGCGCGTCACTCGTAGATGACGTCGATCAACTCCAGACGCGCGCCGCTGTCGGGCTTGATTTCGAGCACCTTGCCGATGCCGGCCGCGTAGTACTTGTGCTCGATCGAACCCGGCGAAAGCGCCGTGAAGTCCTCGGTCTGCAGGCAATTGACGAACGAACCGTAGGCGACGACGGCGGAGGCCGAGGTGCTCAAGAAGCCCGCGACGTCCTCGGCTTCACCGACCAGGAACTCCTGGCGGTACAGCATTCCGACGCCGTGTTGCGCGGGCATGATCAAGCCCGGTGAAGCGCCGTCCTGACCCGCCTCCCAAGTGCCGTCGAGCGTGACCACGCGTCCGTCTTCGAAGTCCATCGACAGCTCGCCGAAGTACCAGACGTTGCCGGCGACGTCTTGAGCAAACCAGTCGAGCGTGCTCTCGATCAACTCGTCGTCGAGCATCACGATGTCCTCGACCTCGACGCACTCGACGCCGAGGATCGTCTTCGTTCTGTCGGTAACGTGCACCTCGATGTGCTCGAGCCCTTCGGCGGTGAGCTGCTCGTAGACGCGCGTCGTACCGGGAATCAGCGGATGGAAGGGGTTGTCGATCACCGTGACGAAGTTCGCAGGCAGGATCGCCGGGGAATACGCCGCCGGGCCGAGGCGTGCGCAGACATCGAGGCGTGCCTCGTATTGGTCGGCGCAGGACTCGAGCGCGGTTTGGTACTCGTTCAACGCATCGGCCATGCACGCGCCGCGTTCGACGAGCGAAGGCAGATTGCGGCACTTCGCGCGCTGCGACCACAACTCGCTCGCCGCCTCGGCGCGGCACGACATGCGCGTTTGGTGCGCCGATTCTCCGCACGCATCGGAAAGACCGGTGCGCGCGGCGAACAAGGGAACGACGAACAGTGCGGGCAAGGCGACGGCGGCGAGTCGGACGGCGAGCTCGGCGCTCGGACGATGGAAAACGAGCATGGGCGTGTCTCCGTGTTGAAGTTGTTCGATCAAGGACGTGTCGCTCGCAATCGGCGCGTTGGCGACGCGCACCGCCGTGGACCTGCCAAGCACACGGTGAAGCGGCGACGACTCGTATTTGCGTCGTCGCTCGAGAACACGCAATGCCGCGAATCCCGCCTGTAATCGGCCAATAAGCGCAACGCTGCGCGAGCCGTCGAGCGCGGCGTTCGCGCCATAATGCTCGGGTAACCCGACCTTGGGGGACGGTGGTAGAACCAAGCGCGCCCTAGCCACGCGTCCCTCCAAGGAGTCCGAGCATGAACAAGTCCGCTGTCTCTCTCGCTGCGCTCACCCTCGCCGCGCTCAGTTGGAACCAAGTGCCGGCGCTTCGCACGTCCGAGCCGCCGATGACGCTGAAAGAGGAGTCGTTGACGCTCGAGTACAACGCGACGGTCGGCGACGTGGTCGTCAAGGCGAACGCCGAGTGCGAGGTCGCGCTCGACCGCGTCGAGGTTCGCAATCCTCACGGCTCGGCGATCTTCAACGTGCGTTCGCAAGGCGGACGCGGCATCGCGCTTTCGAGCCTCAAGCTCGAGACGCAGGAGAGCGACCTCGCGACCTTGTGCCTGATCTGTCCGGAAGGCCACTACGACATGCGCGCGGTGACCGTCGACGGACGCGCCGTGCTCGGCGGCGCGGAACTCACGCACGAGTTGCCGGCGGTACCCGAGATCCTCTTTCCGCTCGACGGCGATCACGGCGTCGCGCCGGACGTGACCGTGCGCTGGGCGCTCGATCCGCAGGCCGACGGCTACCGCGTGACGCTCGAGCAAGACGAGAACGACGGGCTGGTGGTGAACCTGCCGCCGGGCAACAACTCGTTCACGGTGCCCGCGTACGTTCTCGCACCGCAGCGGCGCACGCGTCTCGAAGTCGGCGCGATCGGACCCAACGGCAACACCAGCGCCGTCGAAGTCTTGTTCCGCACGCGCTGAACGCGGCGCCGACGTGATGCACTCCAAGAACCGGCGACGTTCCACGGATAGCGCTGCTCGCACTGTTTCCACCGTCACGGCGACGAACACGCCGCGAAGCGAGCCCACATGCGCGTTTTGATCGTCGAAGACTCGCGCGACCTGCGCGAATCGCTGCGTGCGGGGCTCGTCCGCGCAGGTTTCGCTGTCGACGTCGCCGGCGACGGCAAGGTCGGCTTGAGCCACGCGCGCAACAATCCCTACGACGTGCTCGTGCTCGATCTGATGTTGCCCGAGCTCGACGGGTTGAGCCTGCTCGAGCAACTCAAGTCGAAGCCGGATCGCCCGCACGTCTTGGTGTTGACGGCTAAGGACCGCGTCGAGGATCGCGTGAACGGGCTCAACGCCGGCGCGGACGATTACCTCGTCAAACCGTTCTTCTTCCAGGAGTTGCTCGCGCGCATCCACGCGATCGTGAGGCGTCGCTACGCCGAACGTTCGCCGGTGGTCGAAGTCGGCGAACTCGTCGTCGACATTTCCGCTCGCAAGGCGCGGATCGGCGGCCAGGAGCTGGACCTGTCGGCGCGCGAGTACGCGCTGCTCGAGTACTTGACGTTGCGCCGCGGACAAACGGTCACGCACGAGGAGATCGAGGACCACATCTACGGCGTGACCAAGTTGCCTTCGAGCAACGCGGTCGAGTCGGCGGTGTGCATCCTGCGCGCGAAGCTCGGGCCGCACGGCAAGGAGCTGATCCGCACGCGGCGCGGTCAGGGCTATTCACTCGAGGCGCCGCGCGCGTGAAGTCGATTCGCTCGTACTTGCTGTCGCGCGTGCTCGGCGGATCCGCAGTGGTCCTTGCCGCGGCGGGACTAGCCGTGTTCATCGCCGTGACGCGTTCGCTGCAGGAGCAGTTCGACGCAAACCTCGCCGATCGCGTCAAAGGCCTGGCTTCCTTGCTCTTTCAAGAAGAGCAGCACGTCGAATTCGAGTTCTCGCAGGAACTGATGCCCGAGTACGTGCGCGAACATGAGCCGGCCTACTTCGAGTTGTGGTTCGCCGACGGCCGCCTGCTCGAACGCTCGGATTCGCTGGGTGAGAACGACCTGGAGTTGCTCGGGACGGCCGCGAGCGTGCCGACGTTTTGGACCGCGACGTTGCCCGACGGTCGACAAGGACGCTTCGCATCGCAGCGCGTCGACGTGCACCACGTCTTTCCGGAGCTCGGTCCAAACAGGCCTGCGGTCGCGACGCTCGTGATCGTCGTCGCGCTCGGTCGCGAGGAGCTCGTCGCAGCGCAGACCACGCTGTTCGTCGAGTGCGCGATCGCCGCGCTCGTGCTGCTTGCGCTGATCGCCATCGTCACTTGGCTGGCGGTGACGCGTGGCCTCGAGCCGGCGGTGCGCCTCGCGGTGGCGCTCGATCGCATCGAGATCCAGCACTTGCCGGAGCGACTCGACGTCGGCGCCATGCCGAGCGAGCTCGAACCCGCGGCGCGCAAGGCGGATGCCTTGATCCGGCGCGTCGACGAAGCGCTCGAACGTGAGCGCCGCACGACCGCCGACATCGCCCACGAGCTGCGCACGCCGATCAGCGAGTTGTTGGCCGTCAGCGAGGTCGCGTTGCGCGATCGCGGCGACGTCGACAGTGCGACGCGCGCGCTTGCGACGGTGCGCCGCGTCGCGTGGCGCATGGGCCGTTCCGTTTCGACGATCCTCAAGCTCGCGCGGCTCGAAATGGGCGCGGAAATATGCACAGCCGACAGCGTCGACCTCGGCGGAACCGTGCGCGAGCTGTTGCGAACGCTGATGCCGTTCAAGCGTGAGCGCGCGCTCGAGATCGACAATCAAGTCGAAGGCGGCGTGCTCGTCGAATGCGACCGCGATGTGCTGCGCATCATCGTTTCGAACCTGCTCGGCAACGCGCTGTACTACGCGCCGCGCGGCAGCACGGTGACGTGCCGACTCGAGCACGCTTCCGAAGCATGGTGCTTCACGGTCGAGAACGAAGCCGGCGATTTGCGTCGCGAAGACTTGCCCGCGCTTTCCGAACCGTTCTGGCGCAAGGACTCCGCGCGCACCGACCACGGAAGATCCGGCCTCGGCCTCGCGCTTTCGCGAGCACTGGCCGCGAAGACCGGTATGGCGCTGCGCTTCGAACTCGAGGCCGGCAAGTTTCGCGCGAGCCTGGTGCGCGCGTCGCCCGCGAGCGTCGAAACGCAAGCCGGATCGCGCTCGGCGTGACGATCGCCGAGCGCTGAGCACTTCGAACCTGCATGCGCGCTCGCGCAGCGCCTAGACTCCGCGCGATGTCGGCGGAGTGCAGCGAAACGCGGTGGGTGAGCTACGCGGGCGCTCTGTTCGCGACGACGATCTGGGGCCTGACCTTCGTCGCGCTGCCGGTGGCGCTCACGGGTTTCGCGCCCTTGCAGATCGTGTGGATTCGCAACGTGCTCGGCGCGGCGCTCTTGTTCGGCGTGTTGAAAGCGCGCGGTGGGCCGCTGCTTCCGCAACGCAAAGATCGGCCGCGCTGCGCGTTGCTCGGAGTGATCTTCGGCGCGCATCTGCTCGTGCAGACCTTTGCGATGCAGCGGACCACAGCAGACCGCGCGGGCTGGGTGATCGCGTTCATCCCTGCGGTCGTCGCGCTTGGATCGCGCGTGTTTTTGGGCCGTCGCATGCGCGTGCTCGGTTGGGCCGGAGTCGCGACAGCGTCGTGCGGCGTAGCGGTGCTCATGGCGACCAAAGCGAGCGCGCTCACCGACGTCGTAGCGGGCGATTGGATGGTGTTGTCGACGTGCTTCACCTGGACGACCTACACGTTGCTTTCGGTGGGACCGATGGAGCGCAACGGCGCGCTGCGCGTCACGGCCTTCGCGATGATCGTCTCGGCCTTGCCGAATCTCGTCGCGGCGCTCGCGATGCCCGCGGCAGCGCTCGCGCCGGACGCGCGCAGCATCGCCGCGCTCGTGTTCCTCGGCGTTTTCGCGAGCGCGCTCGCGACGTGGGCCTTCAACGTCGCCGTCGTCGCCATCGGCCCGACACGCGGCGCGTCGTTCCAATACCTACAGCCCTTCGTGACCTCGGCCGGCGCGTTCTTCTACCTGCACGAAGTTCCGACGCGCGGCGTGTTGCTCGGCGGCCCGATCGTGCTCGCCGGAGTGTGGATGATCCAACGCGGCCGCCGCGCGGCGTGAGACGTCGGTACCTCGCGCTTGCGTTGCAAGACGCGCTCGACTGCGCGATGTCGCGTCATGCAACGCTTCCTCGGTGCGGGCGCGCGGCGCTGGTCAGGAGATCAGCTTCGAGAGTCGCGCGAGCGCGCGTGAGAGCAGTTTGCGCGAGTTGACTTCGTTGCAGCCCAGTTGCTCGCCGGCCTGCGCGTGCGTCACGCCGTCGATGTAGATCAGGCGAATGATGCGGCGATCCTCGTCGGACAAGGCGGCGAAGGCGCGCTCGAGGCCGGCGACTTGCTCGTGCATCATCGCCTCGCCGCTGGGCGAGTGCATCGACGACGCCAAGCGCGCGAAATCGCTGGCCGAAAGGTCGTCGTTCTGCGGCGCGACTTCGCGACCGATGCTGCGCTTCTCGGCGTTGTAGTAGCGGTGGCGGTCGATCAACTTGCGCAGCGCGGCTTGGTACAGCCACGAGCGAAAGGCGGCTTCGCCTTGGTACTCGAAACGATCGACGTCCTGCAGCACTTCGCGGCACACCGACTGCACTAGGTCCGAGCTCGACTCCTTGGCGAGCAACGTCGGACTGATGTTCTTGCGCACGTACATGCGCAGGCCGGGCAGATGCCGCTCGAGCAATTCGTCGACGGCCATGCCGTCGCCGGAACCGGCGCGTCGCAACAGGTCTTCGGACTCGTCGTGCATGTCGTGCGCGGAGTTTCGCGCGCGGGGCCGATGGTATCCGCGGCGCCGCTCGCGCGCAGTGCTTGACGTTGTGCGCAGCTCGGCGTTGAAGTGGGCGCCCGGCCGCGTGCCGCCGCGCCATGACGGAACAGCACTCGCC
>CAYHRR010000006.1:0-475 GCA_964358875.1 uncultured Planctomycetaceae bacterium
AAAGTGGCGGTATCTCTCGACCTCCGACCACTTCTACTACATGTGCACGAAGTGGTTTTCCGATGGTGACGTGCACAAGTACTTCAGTCCCTACACGACGCCCCACGATGCGTTCATCTCGTTCATGAACGTGTTCGACGACCTCGCGCGCGAAGTCGCCCAGGCCCTCGAAGCGTCGCAACTTCCCCCGCACGCCCCCGCAACCGGATCGACCGCCCGCCCGTGACGCACACGCTCTTCGAAGTCAGCTGGGAAGTCTGCAACAAGGTCGGCGGCATCCACACCGTCGTGTCGACCAAGGCCAAGACGCTGGTCGAGCGCTACGGCGACGACTACGTGGCGATCGGACCGTGGCTGCTCGGCAGTCGCGTGTCGAGCGACGTGTTCGAGGAAGAGCCGGGCTTCGAGAACTTCACCGACGCATGCCGCGCCTTCGGCGTGCCGGTGCGCGTCGGCCGTTGGAAGATCCCCGGTC
>CAYHRR010000006.1:485-21586 GCA_964358875.1 uncultured Planctomycetaceae bacterium
CCCGGTCGGCCGCGCACGTTGTTGGTCGAGTTCTCCGGGCTGTACTCGAAGAAGAACGACATCCTCGCGCAGCTGTGGGAAAAGCACGGCGTCGATTCGTTGACCGGCGGTTGGGACTACGACGAGCCGGTGATCTTCGGCCACGCGGCCGCGCTGGTGATCGAACGTTGGTGCCAAGACTTCGTCGCGCACCGTCACGGCGTCGCGGTCGCGCAATTCCACGAGTGGATGACCGGTTCGGGACTGCTGCATTTGCAGGAACATGCGCCGGCCGTCGGAACCGTGTTCACGACGCACGCGACGATCCTCGGTCGCAGCTTGTCGCACCAAGGCAAGACGCCGGCGGAAGGCCTCGGAGCGCGCACGCCCGAGAAGGCCGCCGACGATGTCGGTGTGCGTTCGAAGCATTCGATGGAAGCGGCCTGTGCGCGCAAATCGGACGTGTTCACGACGGTCAGCCAGATCACGGCGACGGAAGCGGAGCTGTTGCTCGGACGCGCGGCGCAACCGCTGTTGCCCAACGGCATCGATGTCGGCGTCGTCGATGAACTCGCCGGGCCCGTCGATCGCGCAGCGGCGCGCGCGAAGTTGCTCGACATCGCCTATCGCATGACCGGCGAGAAGCTCGACGACGCGGCCTTGCTGCTCTTGTCGGGGCGCTACGAATTCCACAACAAGGGCATCGACATGCTGCTCGATGCGCTCGCGCAAGTGAACGCGACGGCGGGCAAGCCGATCGTGCTGTTCCTCACGGTGCCCGCCGGGCAATCGGGTGTGGGCCAAGAGCTGCGCCGGCGCCTCGAAGCGATGCCGGCCGGCGTGAACGTCGCGCTCGGCGTGTCGACGCACAACCTGATCGATCCCGACGCGGATCCGATCCAACAAGCCGCGCGACGTCTGGGCTTCGACAACAGAGCCGGCGCGCGCGTGCGCGTGATCCAGATTCCGATCTACCTGCACAAGTCGGACGGGCTGCTCAACCTGCCCTACGAAGCCGTGCTGCGCGCCGTCGACCTCTCGGTGTTCCCGAGCTTCTACGAGCCCTGGGGTTACACGCCCCAGGAAAGCTTGGCGGTCGGCGTGCCGACCGTGTCGACCGATCTCGCCGGCTTCGGTTTGTGGGCGCAGGCGGAGAAGCTCGGGCCGGAAGACGGCGTGTGGGTGCTTCCGCGTTTCGGCGTCGCCGACGCGCTCGCGACGGCCGAACTCGCGCGCGGCATCGAGCGCTTCATCGCCGAAGAAATCGAGCGCCCGGGCATGCGCGTGGTGTGTCGACGCACCGCGCTGCGCACGGCTTGGTCCGATTTGGTGCAGCGCTACTACCAGGCTTTCGAGTCGGCGCTCGAACTCGCGCGCACGCGCGCCGAAGAGCAACCGATGTCGCGCTATCGAGCGCGTGTCGCGATGCCGGTCGCGCCCGCGCCCGAAGGCCGCAAACCGCGCCTGTTTCCCTTCGAAGTCCAGGCGACGCTGCCCAGAGAACTCGCCGGTCTCGAGCGGCTGTCGCGCAATTTCTATTGGTGTTGGGATCCCGAAGCGCCCGCACTGTTCGAGGAAATTTCGCCCGTCGGTTGGGCGTCGTGCGGCCACAACCCGGTGCTGTTCTTGCGCCTCGTGTTCCCCGAGGACCTGCAAGCCAAAGCAGCGGACGTCGCGTTCACGACCAAGCTCGAGCGCGTGCTCGCGCGTTTCGATGCCTACATGCGCTCGGGCTCCGAGGCTCAAGGCGCGATCTCGACGACACATCCCGTCGCCTACTTCTGCGCCGAATTCGGCCTGCACGAATCGCTGAAGATCTACAGCGGCGGTCTGGGCATCCTCGCCGGCGATCACTTGAAGAGCGCCAGCGACATCGGCCTGCCGCTCGTCGGCGTGGGCTTGTTCTATCGGCGCGGCTACCTGCGCCAGAAAATTTCGACCGCCGGCGAACAGATCGCGCTCGAAGCTGAAAACGACCCGCGCAACTTGCCGATCGAGCTCGTGCGCGACGCCGACGGTCGCGCCGTGCAGATCGAAATCCAAATGCCCTCGGCCACGCTCACGCTGCGCGCGTGGCGCGTCGCCGTCGGGCGAGTCACGCTGTATTTGCTCGACGCCGACGTCGAATCCAATCGCCCGGAAGATCGCGCGATCACCGCGCAGCTCTACGGAGGCGATCACGAACATCGCTTGCGCCAGGAGATCGTGCTCGGACGCGGCGGCGCGGAATTGCTCGCCGCATTGCGCATCCTGCCCGGCGCGTACCACATCAATGAAGGCCACGCGGCGTTCCTCGTGCTGTCGCGCACAGGCACGTTGATCCGCGAGCACGGCTTGACCTTCGACGAAGCGCGCGAGTTGGTGCGTTCGACGACGACCTTCACGACGCACACGCCTGTGCCCGCCGGTCACGATCGCTTCGGCGAAGACTTGATGCGGCGCTACTTCAGCGACGTCGAAAAATGGCTCGGTGTCACCTGGGAGCGCTTCATGGCGCTCGGTTACGCCGAGGACGACAAGACCTCGTTCAACATGACGTACCTCGCGTTGTCCTTCGCGGGCTTCGCCAACGGCGTCAGCAAACTGCACGGCGAAGTGTCCAAGGAACTGCTGCAGTCCTACTGGCCGCGCCTGTTGAAGAGCGAAGTGCCCGTGCGCTCGGTCACCAACGGTGTGCACCTCGCCAGTTGGATGCATCCCGACATCGCGCGCTTGCTCGGCGGCGGCGAACGGCCCATTCGCGGCGCCGACGTCGCGCAGGCCGCCGGCAGCGTCGATCTCGACAAGCTGTGGCGCGTGCGCCGCGAATTGCGCCGGAACCTGCTGAAAAAGGCCGGCGAGAACCTCGAGCGTGCGTTCGTCGAGCGCCACGATTCGCCGGCGCTGCTCTCCAAAATGCTCACGGGCCTCGACGAGCACGCGCTGATCGTCGGCTTCGCGCGCCGCTTCGCTCCCTACAAGCGCGCGAACTTGATCTTCCGCGACATCGAGCGCCTCAAGCAGTTGCTGACCAAGAGCGAGCGGCCGCTGCGCATCCTGTTCGCCGGCAAGGCCCACCCGCGCGACGTGCAGGGCCAAGAGCTGCTCAAGGAAGTCGTCGAACTGACGCGTCGCGACGATTTGCTGGGGCGCGTGTTCTTTCTCGACGACTACGACATCGAGCTCGCGCGCGCGCTCGTGCAAGGCGTCGATGTGTGGCTCAACAACCCGATCCGCACGCTCGAGGCGAGCGGCACGTCGGGCATGAAGTCGTCGGCGAACGGCGGACTGAATCTGTCGGTGCCCGACGGCTGGTGGGTCGAAGGATTCGACGGCAGCAACGGTTGGAACGTCGGCGAAGGCCGCGTGTGGCAAAACCCGGCCTTGCAGGACGAACTCGACAGCCAGAGCATCGTGCGCCTGCTCGACGAGGAACTCTTGCCGATGTTCTTCGAACGCGACGAGCACGGCGTTCCGCGCCGCTGGCTCGAAATGGTCGCGCGCAACCTCGCCACGATTCCGCCCATGTTCAACACCGACCGCATGGTCTCGGAGTATCGCGATCAGGCCTACGCGCCGATGGCGGCGGCGCGCGCACGGCTCGTCGCCGAGAAATTGCAGCCGCTGCGCGAATTGGCGGCGGAGCGCGCGCGTGTCCGCAAACTCTTCGGCGAGTTGAAGATCGTCGACGCGCAGGTCAGCGACCTCACCGGATTGAAGGTCGGCGACACGGTCGAAGCGCGCGTGCACATCGACCTGGCCGGGTTGAGCGCCGAGCGCGTGCAGGTCGAACTCGTGCTCGGCCACACACGCGGCGCGACGGACCTGCGCAATCCGATCCAAGTCGTGCTCGCACCGAGCGGCAAGCTCGACGGCGGGCGTCAATTGTTCCGCGGCACGCAGCGCATCGCGCGCTCGGGGAATTTCGCCTACGGCCTGCGCGTGCGCGTGCGCAACGACGGCGCGCTCGACGCGGGGCAACACGACCTCGTGCAGTGGGCGTAAACGCGACCGTCGACGAACGCTGAAGGCGCGGCCCGCAACGGGCGCATCGAAGGCACGAAAGCGCGCGTCCAAGTCGAGAGCTCCTCGGCCGGGACGCGCGCGTTTTTCAGCAGCGGATCAGCGCAAGCGGTCGGCCTTGCGGCGCTCGATATCGGCGCGCAAGCCGGCGAGCATCTCGCGCAGCTCGGCAACTTCGTCGCGCATCAGGGACAGCACTTCGCGCAGCTCGTCGGCACCGGCGTCGCTGCCTGCCACGACGGGCGCCGCGGTGTCGGATTCGACCCAGTCCAGTTGCACGAGGCGCGCGCGGTCAAAGGTGAGGTCTTCGAAGGTGAGCGGATGCGAGCGCAACGTCAGCGCTCCGCGCAACAGTCCGGAGTCGACCTCGAAGAGCTGACCGGCGCTGTGGTCGCCGCCGTCACTGCCGAGCTGCACGACCATGCCGTCGGGCGAGCTCGCATCCGCGTCCTCGGTCGTGTCTTCGAGCTCGAGATCTTCGAGCGGGTCCTCGAGACCTTCGTTGACATCCTCCATCGAGTCTTCGAAGTCTTCGTTGAGTTCGTCGAGATCGAAGTCCTCGTCGTCGATGGTCATTTCGAACACGACGCCGTCGTCGGAACTCAAGATGCGCACACGCGTCGGATTGCATTCGCGGTCGTCTTCGTCCTCGGAGCCGTCGAGCACCCAGGCCTGCGCGGAACCGTCGCCTTCGACGGCGCGCCAGCGCACGGCACCGCTCGGTGCGGAATGCGTCGAGAGCGTGCCCGAACCGTCGATGTGGAAATAGCGCACGTTGCTGCGCGCCGGAGCCTGCTCTTCGCCACAGCCGTCTGTCGGCTCCATCGGCTCCATCGGCTCCATCGGTGCCATCGGCGCACGCGGTGCCTGCGGCGCGCGAGGTGCCTGCGGCGCGCGAGGTGCCTGCGGCGCGCGAGGTGCCTGCGGCGCTCGGGGAGTTCGCGAGGCACGCGGCGCGCGGCTGTTGCCGATCGAAACGCCGGGGCCCGCGGCGCGGCTCGCGCGCAATTCGGCGAGTTCCGCCTCGAGTTGCGCGACGCGCTCCTCGAGTTGACGCTCGCGGTCGTCGCGCACGTCGGCCTCGGCTTGAACGGCGTCGGTCTCCTGCTCGCGGTATTGCCCAGCTCTGCCGGAGAAGGCCCCTGCCGCGAACTCAAACGTTCGTCGCGCGCTTCCGTGTGCGCGCTCGGCATCGGCGTTCGCACTCGCATCGTCAGCCGCTTGTTCTGCGGCTGCGCGTGCGAGGTTGCGGTGTGCTTGGGCAAGCGCGCGTTCGCGCGCTCGAGCGGCGCCCGCCGTCGCGCGCTCGACTTCGCGCTCGACGCGCGCCAAATCGTCCGTCCTCACGCGCTCGATCTCGATTAGCGCTTCTTGAAGGTCCGCGCGTTGCTCCTGCATCTCCTCGGAACGCTCGCCGGCCAAGGCGTGCAAGCGCTGCAGGATCCGAGCGCGCGACGCATCGAGATGCTGCCGCGCCGTGGCGAGCGCGTCGGCCTGCGCGCGCTGCGCGACAGCCAAGGCCTCGTCGATGTCCTGTCCCGATTGCGTGACGATGCGCGCGCGTCGAGGCGCGACCGCGCCGTTGCTTCCGAATCCGGCGGTGGCTCCGAGGCCTTGAACATGCCCGATGGAAACCGTGCCGTGCACGCCGCCGAGTTGCGTTGCACCAAGGCCCATCGCGCACTCCGTTTGGCATGCGGTCTCGCCGACTCCGGCGCACTCCGCGGCTGCGCCTTCGCAAGGCACCGTGCACGACGGAGTCTCGCACGTCTCCGGCCGGCGCGTTGCGAGCGTTTGCAGCACCACTCCGGCGCGCGTCTGAGCCGTGAGCGCGTTCTCAGTTCGCGTCAGTCCGCTCGCGGGGCTGAGTGCGCTTCCGCCGCCCTGCACAATGCGCGGCGCGTTGGCCGCAGCACGCGGTGCCGACGTCGCTTCGACGGCGACCGGCGCCGGATCTTGCGCCTGCGAGCCGAGCAACGCCGCGAGTTCGCGCTCGCGCCGAGTGACCGCATCGTCCTGCGCGCCGGCGTCGCTTGCGACGACGCTCACCGCAGGCGCGGACGGATGCTGCGCGACGACGGCCGTGGCTGCGCCTGCTCCCAACCCAAGTGCTGCAATCGACAGAACGAGTTTCATCGAAACGCTCTCCTAAGGGACGGTGACGTGAGAAGCAGCGCTCGCGCCGCGGGTCCGAGCGGACCCGAGCTCTGCGAGCAGTCGTGTGATTTCGCGGACCTGTGCGCGGCGCTGGTCGAGACGCGCGACGCGTTGCTCGAGCGCGGCCAACGCGCCATCGAGCTCCGGATCGGGATCGAGCTCGCGCAACTCGCTGCGCAAGTCGTCGAGTTCGTCGTTGAGCGCGCACACGCCCGCATCGAGCGCCTCGATTTCCTCGCGCAGATCGCCATTGGATTCGGGCGCGCAGTCGGCGGATTCCGCAGCGGCGTCGACGCACCCCGCGGTCGCGTCGGCGCTGTCTTCGACGTCGGCGCACACGCCATCAGGCTCTGCGCAGCTCGTGTCCTCGGCGGCGTCACTGCTCGTTTCCGTGCCGCATTCTTCGAGAGCGGTGTCGCCGTCGGACTCAGCCACGGCGCTCTCCGTGTCGGCGGCGGAGTCTGCGTTCATGTACGCCTCGACAACTCGTTCGAGCGGCGCGGAAACGCCCGGCGCGACGAACACGAGACACACCAAGGCACCTGCGGCGCACGGCGCGATCCAACGACCCGGTCGCTCGTCGCGCCGCGAGTCTTCGAGCAATCGCTCGATGCGCTGCGTCAAGCGGCAACGCCCGTGGTGTTCGGCCATCGACGTCGCCGGCAAAGCGCGCGGCGCACCGATGACCCACTCGGCGATGCGCGCGAGGCAAGCGGCGAGCGCCAAGCGATTGCCGGTGCAAGTCGCGGCCCAGTCGTCGCACAACATCTCCGCGGCATGGTGCAGCTCGGCGCGTGCGACGCGATTGAGCGGTTGGAAGAAGAACACGCGTTCGAGCAACCACGCCGTCGACAACCACAGCGAATCGCGGCGCGCGAGGTGCGCCAACTCGTGCGCGAGCATCGTCTCCTGCTCTTCGGGTCCGAGCTCGTCGAGCGCGCGCGGCGGCACGCAGATCGACAGGCGCACGAGGCCGAAGCTCAGCGGCGCGGCCAAATCCGGCGCGACGAACAGGCGCACGCGTCGGCCGGACGGAAAGGCCAGCGGAACCAGCCGGTCGAGCGTCGCTCGCAGCGCGCCGTCGTTGAGTTCGCGTCGATCGCGCAAGCGTCGTTCGAGGCGCATCCACATCGCGCCGAAGGCCATGACCACGAGCACGACGAAAGCGGCCCACAGCATCAGGCCCTGGGTGATCCAGGCGCGCCAAGCGCTCGCTCCGGAGGCCGTGGAGGACGCGCTGAGTTCGGGCGCAGCGGGTACGCCGATCGCTTGTTCTGCGGCCGATTCCACGACGGACGGCGTCCCGACCGGCGCGGGGCTCGACGGCGCCTCGAACGCCGGCGGTGCAGCCTCGACGCGCGCCGCGGAAAGCTCGTACTGCGCGCTGATTTCGGAGACGGTGCTCGGTGACTCAGGCTGGACGCGCGGCTGTGCGATCGTGCTGTCGACGGCGTTCAACTCACTCGTCGTGAGCTCGGCGGCAACCAAGCCTTGCGGCTCGGCTGCAGCTTCGTCGCGCCGCGTCGGCGGGCGGTCGAGTGCGCCGGCGGCGCGCGGCGCGTCGACGCGCGCCTGCTGCGTTGCATCGTCGAGCGTCCAATGCACGAGCGGCGTTTGCCAGCCGGCGCAAACTTGCACGAGCGCCGTGAAGACTCCGCCGAGCAAGGCGACCTTCCACACGCGCTCGCGCAGCGCGAACGAACGCGTGATGTGAGGTGCGACCAGACAGGCGATGCCGAGGAGCAGCGTGCTGTGGATCGCGTAGGTCAGCACGAACGCGATGGCTTGCAGTGCGAAACGGCTAGCGTCCATGGCCGCGCTCCTCTTGGCGCTTGCGCTCGATCAGCTTCTGCAGCCGTGCGAGCTCGTCGCGATCGATCTCGCCGTCGCTGATCAAGTGCGTGACCAGCGCCGACACGTCGCCGGCGAACAGGCGTTCCGTGAGATCGGCGACCATCGTGCGGCGCACGTCGGTCTCTTCGATTTGCGGCACGTAGACGAACTGGCGTCCCTCGGAACGGTGCGCGACGACGCCCTTGCGCTCCATCTTCGTCAGCATCGTCGCGATGGTCGTCAGCGCGCGCCGGTGCTCCGCCGGCAAGGCGTCGTACACACGCGCGACGCTGGCCTCGCGCTCGTTCCAAAGCACGCGCATGATCGCGTACTGAAGCTCGCCCAAGTGGTGGACGCGGTTCTTGTCTTTCATGGCCTGAAACTCGTCGTCGCGGTGGAAAGCGCGTTTCGACTACCGAGGTAGTACGACTGCGGTAGTCGACGCGCTAGAGGGTGCTCTGAAAAACGCGTAGGGCTTCTGTTACGCCGCCGCGCTGCGCGCGTGAGCGCGCGCCCGGATCCTACGCGGGCGAACGCGGAACGGACGCGGAACGGACGCGCGGAGGAGGCGGCGCTTCCCGCTGCGTGCCGCGCGCTTGTGGCGGCCTCGCGACGCGGAGTGCGCGGGAACATGGCGCGGCGCGAGCGCTTCCTTGTCGACGCGTGTTCGAAGACGGCGCCGGCGACCGGCGCGAGTAGGCTCTCGCGCCGGACTTTCCCGGTTCGCGTGCCCTCGGTAGCAAGGCCTCCTATGTCGAAGCGAATCCTGCTCGCGTTGTCGATCGTCCTCATCGTCGGCGGCTTGTGGACCTTGTGGCTGCTCGACCGACGCGTCGATGCCACGAGGCCCGGCGCTCCGGTCGCGGCCTCGCCGAACGCTCCTCCGCCGGCGCAAACGCGCGACGACGCCGGCGACTCCAAACTCGCGGTGGCCGCGCAGGATCCGAGCACGGATGCCGAGCGCGCCGCGGTCGAGACGACGGATGCACGCGCGACTCGAAGCGCCGCGATGCTCGTCGACGCCGTTGAAGTGCGTGTCCACGTCCAGCTGCCGCAGGGCTGCCCGAGCGACGAGAAGCTCGAACTGGTCGCGCTCAGTTTTCCGAAGAGCGCGTTCGAGGGAAACGCGCAGGCCGCAGCCGCAGCCGCCGCTCGTTTCGAGAACGACGCGCGCGAGAATTCGCCGTTTCCGCAGGGAACTGGGGCAAAGCCGACGGGTGCGCCCGTCGAGTGTGCGTGCGAGCTCGATGCACTCGGCAACGGCGTCGCGCGCTTTGCCAAGGACTCCGAAAGCGGTTTCTTGCGCCTGAGTGCGCGCTACTCGTACCTCGAAGCCCCGCACAAGCTCGCCTTGGCGTCCGCGAGCGAAGTCAACCTCGCGCCCGCGCTCGGCGCGTGGTTCAGCGGACGCGTGCAAATGCCGGCGAGCCTGCCGAGTGACTTCGATCCTGCAGCGCCGGCGGCGATCAGCGCCTTCGTCACCGGCTGGTCGATGGACCGCGGCGGCCGACATTCGAGCAGCACGGAAGTCGGCGCGGACTTCAGCTTCGAGTTCGGCGGCTTGCGCCCGCAGATGAACTACTTCCTGCAACTCGATCCGCACGTGCTCGCCGCGACTTTCGACCCGCAACTGGTGCTGGAACCCGGCGCGCACGAAACGCGCGATTACGCGCTGAAGGTCGGAGGTCGCGCGCGCGGCATTGTTCTCGGCGACGACGGCAAGGGCGTCGCAGGCGCGCGCGTGTGGGCCGACATCGCCGGCGGAGGTTGGGGTTGGGGCGGAGCGCAGCGCTCGGTGACCACGGATCGCGAGGGTCGCTTCGACCTACGCGGCGTCACGGCCGGAAAGGGCACGATCGCGGCCGAAAAGGAGGGCTTTGTCGATACCGCGAGCGACGAACTCGAGCTGCTCGACGGAGGCGTCCTCGACGAACTCACCTTGCGCTTGAGCAGCGGCGCGACGATCTCCGGCCGCGTGCTGTGGCCCGACGGAGCACCCGCAGTCGGCGCCAAGGTGGTCGTGCGGCAGACCAAGGAGCGTTCGCGCGCGCGCAACCGCTGGGTCGACAACGCGAGTCACGAGGTGACGACCGACAGCTCGGGTCACTTCGAGCGCAGCGGCCTCGCGCCGAGCGCTGTGACGCTGACGGCTTCGGCCGAGAAACCCGAAGGTGCGATCGGCGGTTCGTGGACCGCGAAACTCGAAGATGCGAAGCCTGGCACCGCAGTCGAGCTGAAGCTCGCCGCGCCGCTTCCGGTGCACGGGCGTGTCGTCGACGTCGCCGGCCGGCCGCTGCGCAAGTTCTCGGTGCGGCACGTCGCCGAATCGGAGAACGATCCGCGCATGGAGAAGACCTGGCCCTTCGAGAGCGAGGCCGGCGAGTTCGTCCTCTATGAGCCGGCCGGCGCCTACAAAATCGCGGCGCAGGCCGAGGGCTACACCGTCTCGGAGGAGCAGGCCGTCACCCTGCCGGGTTTCGAGGGTGTGCTCGTCTTCACCCTGCAGCGCGCAGGTTCGATCACGGGCCGCGTGCTCGGGCCGGACGGCGCTCCGGTCGCCAAGGCGACGGTCTCGGCCAACTCCGGGTCAGGCAACGGCCGACGCCGCGGCGGCGACAGCACCGACGCCGTTTCCGACGTCGACGGGAGTTTCGAGTTCAGCTCGGTAGCCGCCGGCAACCTGAGTCTGAACGCGAGCGCCGAGGGCTTCGCTCCGAGCGACGCCACGCTCGTCACGGTCGAAGCGGGGCTGCCGGTGGCCGACGTCCAACTCATGCTGCGCGTCGGCGGTCGCGTCGAAGGTGAAATTTTCGCGGCCGACGGTCGGCCCGATCCGGGCCGCCAGATCGTGTGCGGCAACTTCGGCGGCGGCATGGGCTCGGCCAACGCGACCGCGACCTCGGACGCCGCCGGACACTTCGTGTTGGAGCACCTCGCGCCGGGCAAGTGCTCGGTGATGGCCGTGCCCGACATGAAGGGCCGCCAGGGCGGTGATTTCGATCAGACCGACATGCTCGCGCAATTGAAGATGACCAGCGTCGAGGTCGTCGACGGGGAGACGATCCATGTCGTCCTCGGCGCACCGCCGAAGTCGCCGGTGCTCGTCACCGGTCGCGTCACCGAAGGCGGGAGCGCCTTCCGCGAGGGCTCGGTGATGGCCTTGGCGGAGGGCGGCTCGATCCTCGAATCGATGAAGGCCGCCAAGATCGGCGCCGACGGCAGCTATGCGCTGAAGCTCGACAAGCCCGGCGACTACACCTTGATCGTCGGCGAGCGCATGGGCGACGAGTCGGGCGTCGAATTCCCGGTCAGCATTCCGGAGGTCCCGACCTTCGCGCTCGACCTCGCCCTGCCGGTCGGGGAAATCCACGGCCGCATCAGCACACGCGACGGGACCCCGCTGGCCGGGATTCCCGTCAACTACGAGGTCGAAGGACGCGGCTCGATCTTCATGCTCGACATGGGCCGCAATGTCACCAGTGACGACGACGGTCGCTTCGTGTTGCGCCGGCTGAAGCCCGCCAGCTACACGTTGCGCGTCGGCGCGCGCAACTTCGGCACGTTCTTCGGCGACAAGCCGAACTACGGCACCGTCGTGCGCTCCGGAATCGTGGTCAAGGCCGATCAGATCGTGGAAGGCGTCGACGTGCGCCTCGATGCCGCGGGAAAGATCGCGGGCAAGGTCCTCGGCGCCGACGGCAAACCGGCCATGGGCGCGAGCGTGTTCGTCCGCGACAACGGCGGACGCATCGTCAATCCGCTGTCGGGTTGCAGCAGCAACGCCGACGGCGTGTTCGAGTTCGAAGGCGCCGCGCCGGGCGCCTACACCGTCTCAGCGCGCGCGGATCAACTGAGCTCACGCGAGAGCGCGCCGGTGCAGGTGCTCGAAGGACAAACGGCGAACGTCGAGGTGCGCCTCGAACCCGGCACGACCCTGCGCGTGCTCGTCGAAGACGGCGACGGCAAGTTGGTCCGCGCCGGCGTGCGCGTGCTCGACGACGCCGGCCGCGACTTCAGCAACATGCTCGGCCAAGACGCCTTCGAGACCGTGATGACCGAGGGTTTCTCGAGCACCGAGCAGCGCTTTGGGCCGCTTCCCTCGGGGAAATACCGCGTTTTGGTGACCGGCCCCGACGGTGCCGGCGCCAACAAGCCGGTGACCCTCAGCGGTCAGGACGAGCGCTCGCTGCGCGTGCGCTTGCAGTAGCGACGCTGGTTTTCGATGCGCCGATGGACCCGAATCCGTCGCGTAGTCGGCGCGCGCCGGCGAGGTAGTGGCGGAGGCGTTTTCGCATCCGCGTCGACCCACCTCCGCGTCGCTCGCCGCGTCTTGGCAGCGCTCGCGGCCTTGTGCTAACCTCCCGCCCCCTCAAGCCGGGCTGCGAGGTCTCCGGCGCGCTGGCTTCACCCCATGATCGACCAAGCACGTAAGCCGCTCGACTACCTCAAGAGCTTCGTCCGCAACTCGCCCTGGCTGGCGATCGCCCTCGGCTTGCACGTGATGGTCTTCGCCATCATGGGCATCTGGTACATCCAGCAGGACGAGGCCAAGAAGGACACCTCCGACACGAAGATCAGTGTCTCGGGCGCCAAGGCGATCGAGCAGGCCCCGGTGATCCAGCCGCCCGAGATCATCGAGCGCAAGGCGGTTCCGAAGAACGACAACTCGGAGCTCGTCTCCTACGAGGAAGACATCTACATGCCGCAGCAGGCGGCACCGGACCCCAACGAGGACCTGCACCTCGACCGCGGGGATCCGACCGCGATCGACAATCTCCCTCCGGGCGCGACCGGCGGCACGTCGATCGGCGTCGGCACGGCCGGCGGTCACTACGGCACCGGTTCGCCGTCGGCCTTCGCCGGTCGCCGCGTCGGCCGCGGCGGCAAGGGGCGCGCGGGCGGTTCGACCGTCGGCACGGAAAAGTCGGTGCTCGAGGGCCTGCGTTGGCTGATCCGCCACCAGAACGAGGACGGTTCCTGGGCCGACGACACGCTGACCACCCACTGCAATCCCAAGACGCCCTGCATCGCCAAGGACGCCAAGGTCAAGCCGTTTTTCAACGAGGGCCTGACGGGCCTGTCGCTCTTGTGCTTCCTCGGCCAAGGCATCACCAACGAGTCGAAGCAGAAGATCGTCGACACGGCGATGGGCAAGCAATACCAGATGGGCGACGTGGTGAAAGACGGCCTGAAATGGCTCGTCGAGCGCCAGAAGACCCACGAGGACGGCCGCTTCTCCGATCTCGGCTTCATGTACAACGAGGCCCTGAGCACGATGGCGCTCGCCGAGGTCTACGGCCTGACGCGCAACAAGTATTGGAAGGGCCCGGCGCAGAAGGGCGTCGACTTCCTGGTCGCGGCGCAGAAGCAAAAGCCGGGCGGCGCAGGCATGTGGGGCTGGCGCTACATGTCGCGCGCCATCCTCGACGACCAAAAGGCCAAGGGCGAGATCGACGAGACCAGCCATCTCAAGGAGATCTACGACGCCGACATTTCGGTGACCTGCTGGGTCGTCATGGCGCTCAAGTCGGCGCGCATGGCCGGCCTCGAAGTGCCCGACGCGGCGCTCGACGGCGCCCTCGACTATGCGAAGTACACGACGGGCCAGGACGGCCTCGTCGGATACCAGCGCGCCGATCAGGCCGGCTCGAAAATCGGCGGCCCCGGCGACGAGTTCAACTACCACGTCGGGACCATGAGCGCGCTCGGCATGCTCGTGCGCACCTTCGTCACGCACGACGTCACCGATCCGTTCCTCGAGTTGGCCGCCAAGCAGTTGGTCAAGGACACGCCGGACGTGTCGAAGGACCTGCTCTCGGTCGATTACTACTACTGGTACTACGGCACGCTCGCCCTGTACCAGTTCGACGGCCCCGACAGCCCGCGCAAGTCGGGCAAGTACTGGGGCCCGTGGAACAAGGCGATGATCGCGTCGCTCGAGGAGTTGCAGAACAAGTCGGACGAGCAGGATGTGTGCTCGCGCGGCGGCTGGTTGACGCCCGACCGATGGAGCCGCGACGGCCATTCGATCTACAGCACGGCGATCAACACGCTGACCCTCGAGGTCTACTACCGCTTCGAAAACGCCTTCGGTGTGTCCCTCAAGGACAAGAAGGGCGGCGAGGCCAAAGCGGATGTTGAGCCCGGTTCGGAAGTGAAGTAGAGCCCCCGCAGCTGGATCCAACATGCTGACCCGCAAGGGAAGTTTCGTCGTTGCAGCACTCGTCGGACTCGCCGGCGTGAGCCGCGCCCAGACCGCGCGCATCCTCGGCCGCGAGGAAGCCGCGTTCGCGCGTGCCCTGTTTGCGTCGGGCTACAGCGACCTCGCCGACGGTGTGTGCACCGTCGTCAAGGCGCTCGACACCGAAGGCAAGGCGGACTTCTACGAGGTGCTCAACATCCGCGCGCTGTCCTTCGACCTGCGCCTCGAGCGCGCCCAGCGCGAACGCGACATGCCCAAGCGACGTGACGCCATCGTCGCGATCCTGGGCGACATGAACGCGTTCATCGAGGAGCAGTCGCGCACCCAGACCGCCGAAGACGTCCGCAACAGCCTGCCCGAGGTGTACCTGCTGCTCGGCGAAGCCTTGGTCAGCCAACTCGCCAAGGAGCAAGACCCGACGGCCGCCGCGCAACTGCGCGACCAGGGCAAGGGCTACTTCGAGCAGGCGATCGCCACGCTGCGCACGCGCATCGAGAAGCTCGAAAAGCAGATCGATGACGAGACCGGCAACGCCGAGCGCCTCGAGCTCCAGTTGATGCTCGCGCGCTACAACCTCGCCCGCACCCAGTACTACCAGCCGCTGCTCCTCGTCGACGGCGATCCGTTGCGCAAGAAGCTGTTCGTGGACGCACGCGACGCCTTCGGCGAGTTCGGTCTCGACTACTCGGCGACGCAGCTCAACTACAACGGCCTGATCTACCAAGGGCTGTGCAGCAAGGAGCTCGGACAGTTCTCGGACGCCTTCGAGAGCTTCGACGAGGCCATCGCGATCCGCGAGACCTTCGAACCGACCGCAGACGGTCGCTTCGACGTCGATTCAAGCGCCGGCGACATCGTCTCGATGGCCGTTCTCGCCAAGGTGAACGTGCTCGCCGCGCAGAAGAACTACGCCCAGGCCGAGAGCGTCGCCCAGGACTTCTTCGACAAGATCCCCGACGGTCTCGCGACGGCCCAAGGTCTCGCCGTGCTCGCCGCGCAAGCGGACGCGCGCTCCAACGCCGGCGATTCCGCGGGCTCGATGGAACTCGCGCAGAAACTCGTCGACGCCGACCCCGCCGGCCCCTGGGGTGCGCGCGGACGCGACATCCTCGGCAAGGCCATGCACGGCGGCGGCGGGGTTGGTCCCGAGCTGATGCTCGGTGTCGCCGAAACCATGGCGAATCGCGGCGAATACGCGCGCGCACTCGACGTGTGCCAAAGCGCCCTGCGCATCTCCAAGGGCACCGCCGCCCAAGCCGACATCGGCGCGACGGCGCTGTTCTTGACCGGCCAGGTGTTCTGGAACCAAGACCGCATGTACGAGGCCTCGTTCGCCTTCGACACGGCGGCCGAAACTTACGCCTCAGGCAAGCGCGCCGGCGACGCGTTGTGGCAGGCGGTGCGCGCCTACCAGGTGCTCGCCGCACGCGAACGCCGCCCGTTCTACGAGAAGCGCGCGCGCGATCGCATGCGCGCCTTGGCGACGCGCTACCCCAGCCACCCCCACGCCTACGACGCGCAGCTCAACGAAGGCGACTTGCTCGAAGGCGCTTCGCAGTGGCCCGAAGCGATCGCGCTGTACCGCAAGATCACCGCGGGCACGCCGGGATACGAAGAGTCGCAGTTCCGCATCGGGCGCTGTTTCTACGCGCAAGCGCGCGCCGCTGCCGCTGCGGGCAAACCCGACGACGCGACGCCGCTCTACAAGCAAGCGGAAGAGCAACTGCGCAGCGCCGAAAGCGAGCTCGTCGCGAGCATCGAGAAAACACTCGACGCCCAGATCCGCCAGCAGTTCAACGGCTTCCTGTTCCAGGTCTACCACCAGTACGTCCAGCTGCTGCTCGAGACCAAGCGCACCGGCGAGGTCCAAGCGTTGACCGCGAAGGTCGAAGATCGCTTCGCGCAGGATCCGGCGCGAATCGCGGCCTTCTGGCCCTTCCGCATCCAGGCCTTGCAGGCCGACGGCAAGCTCGACGAAGCGGTCAGCCTGTTCGAGGAGATCCTGCGCAAGCAGAAGGACGCGCCCGGTGTCGCCAACGCCGCCGGCATCCTCGCGCGCGGGCTCGATCAAGCGGGCGCCGACGAGCTGACGCGCGACCCCGTTTCGAAGCTCGGCGACGACTACTGGACCAAGGCCGCGCACTACTACGTGCTCAGCATCCAGCCCCAACTCGACGACCCGTCGAAACTGCGCGTGCCGGAACTCGAGAGCGTCGCGCTGCGCCTCTACGCCTATGGGTTGCACTTCAACCACGTGCCTGACTTGGCCGGCACCTTCGTCGATTGGAGCGAGAAGCCGGCGAAGCCCGAGATGTGGGATAAGGCGGCGGAGATCTACGCGAAGCTGCTCGAGCTGGCGCCCAAGTACGAGTTCGAGGTCAGCCTCGCGCGCACGCTGGGATTCCTGCAGCGCTGGACGGACGCCGAACGCCGGTACGCCTCTCTGTTCGACACCCAGAACCTGGTCACGCCGCCGGACAACAAGTTCAACGCCGCCGTGGTCAAGGCCAAGGGCCAGCTCGTGTGGGCCTACCTCGAATGGGCCGTGTGCGAGCACCGCTTGGCCCTCGAGGACAAGCAGACCGACCGCTTCACGCGCGCCCAGACCTTGATCGAGCGCGTGCTCGCCAACACCCAGATCGGCGAGAAGCTGTGGTGGCAGGCCAAGTACCACGAGCTGCGCGCGATGATGGACCGCGGCGAGTACGACAAGGCCGACGTCAAGCTGCGCGACGTCAAGCGCTCGACCAGCGCCACCTTCGACGAGAACAAGTACGGCTACCAGGCCCGCTTCGAAGCCCTGGAAAAAGAACTCGCCACCAAGGTCTTCCGGAAGAAGGGCGCCGAAGCGCCGCCCGTGAAGAAGTGACGACGAACCACGAGCCGCGGGCAGCGATGTCGACGCGGCGCAGTATCCTGCTCAGCCCTCTAGACGCCCCAGTGACAACCACGCGCTCACCGATGACCTCAACGTTGATCCCGCGCCTCTCGATCTCGACTCACGAGTTCCGAGCGGCCACCGGCCGCGCGTTCGCTGTGGCGACCACCAGCCGCGCGCTCGCTGCGGCGATCTTGGTGTGCGCCGTGTTGGCTCCGAGCGCGCTCGCGCAAAAGGACAAGGAAAAGGACACCGTCCACCTGCGCGGCGACAAGGTCGAGAGCGGCGTGATCGACGACGAGGAGTACGCCGGTCTGACGCTCGAAGGCAAGGGCGGCGCCAAGAAGCTGTTCCCGTGGAGCGAAATCGTTGGCATCGAATACGCCGGCGCCGCGGAGCTCAGCGCTGCGCAGTCCGCACTGTCGAGCGGCAAGTTCGCCGACGCCGCCGCAGGCTTCGACGCGGTGCTCAAGACCGACAAGCTGCGCGCCCCGCTCAAGCAGGAGGCGCTGTTCTACCTCGCGGTCTCCAACGGCAAGAACGGCGACGAAGTCGGCGCCCTGGCGGCCTACCGCGAGTTCGTCGAGACCTTTCCCAAGGGTCGCTATGTGCGCCCGGCCGCCGACCACGTCGTCGCGGCCCTCGCCGGCGACGGCGATTTCGCGGGAGCCAACACCTTCCTCGACAAGCTCGCCGACGGCAGCAAGACCACGGCGGGCTTCGAAGCCGAAGTCGCGCTGCTGCGCGGCCGCGTGTTCGAAGCCCAGGGCAAGGACAAGGCCGCAGACGCACTCGCTCAATACGACGGCGCCGCCAAGGTCGTCGGCATCACGGCAGCAGCTCAGGCCGAGATCAGCCTCGGGCGCGGTCGCGCCCTGCAACTGCAAGGCAAGCGCGTCGACGCCGAGACCATCTTCCGCGCCCTGACCACCGCGGAAAACAGCGGGCCCGTGCTCGCCGGCGCCTGGAACGGCATCGGCGAAATGCTGGCCGAAGAAGGCAAGTCCAAGCGCGACTCCGAGAAGATCCTCGACGCGCTGTACTGCCACCTGCGCGGCGTGGTCCAGTACCGACCCCTCGACGGTGAAGCCACCGTCGAGTACGAGCGGGCCCTCGCGGGCAGCTCGACCTGTTTCAAGTTCATTTCCGAACTTGCGCAAAACCCAGAGCAGAAGAGGCTCTATTCAGAGCGCTCGCGCGAGAAGATGGATCAGCTGCGGCGGGAGTTCCCCTCCTCGCCCTATCTGAAGAACTAGAGCTCCCGTCCCCCAACCGTTCGATCCCCTCAGCTACCACCAGGTCCCCACTCCCAACATGAAGTCCCTTCGATTGCACATGACGAATGCCCTGTCGGCGGTCGCCCCCGCTTCCACGCGCCTCGCGAAGTCGCTCCGTCCGTCCCGCACGGCGTGGCTCGCGCTCGGCATGCTTGTCGCCGTCGCCGGCTCGGCCTTCGCGGCCCAAGAGGGCGAACACGGCGGCAAGACCGTGATGGAACTGTTCGAGGCGACCGGCTGGGTCGGTTACCTGATGGTCGGCTGCTCGCTGGCGGGCACGACCCTCGTGATCGAGCACTTGGTGACCCTGCGCCGCGACAAGCTCGCGCCGCAAGAACTCGCCAACGACCTCGAGACCTTGATCAATGAAGAGCAGTACGACGAAGCGGTCGAGCTCTGCAACGAGCACGGCAACTACCTCTCGAACCTCGTCAGCTCGGCCTTGCGCATGCGCCACGGCGGCTACGACGAGATGATCGGCGGCCTGGAATCGGCGGCCACCGAAGAGGGCTTCAAGCTCAACATGAAGATCTCGTACCTGTCGCTGATCGGCAACATCGCCCCGCTGCTCGGTCTGCTCGGCACGGTGACCGGCATGATCTCGTCCTTCCAACAGATCGAGAAGCTCAAGTCGCCGACCCCCGGTGACTTGGCCAAGGGCGTGTACGAGTCGCTGGTCAACACGACGATGGGTCTGTTCATCGCCATCGTGTTCTTGACCATCTACTTCATGTTCAAGAACAAGGTTTCGAAGATGTCGCTGTCGATCAACCTCCAAGCGGTTGACCTGCTGCGCCACCTCGCCTCGGAAAAGAAGAAGGGCGCGCACTAACACCTCAGGCCAACCCGACGGGTACTACCGTCGGGTGACTCGCCTCGGAAAGGCAACTCTGCATGTCCAAATCCAAACTCAAGAAGGTCGCGCTGCAGGAACCGGTCCAGCCGAACTTGGTGCCCATGGTGGACATCATGTTCTTGCTGCTCTTGTTCTTCATCCTGGGCGCGGACATGACGCAGCGCGAGATGGCCGATCTCGTGCTGCCCTACGCCGACCAGGTCAAGGAGAACCCTCCGGTCAGGGTCGGAGACGAACTGATCGTCAACATCCAGCACAGCCAGGACATCAAGTGCGCCGTCAACGCACAGGGTCGTGTCTGCCGTGAACAGGACCACTGGGTTCTGGTCATCCGCGGTCACGAGTACACGAAGGCGGCGGCACTCGAGTTCCTCAAGGAGTACGCCAACGAGCCTGCTCGCCTCGAAAAGGAGATCGACCCCCAGGCCGGCAAGTTGTTGTCGGGCCTCAAGGTGATCATCCGCGGCGACCGGCTCGCTCCCTACGGCGACGTCAACAAGGTCGTCGAGCTGTGCGGTCAGGCGAACGTCTACAAGATCGAAGTCGGCGCGGCTCAACCGCCGCCGAGCTGACCCGGGAAGCGCGAGAGGAACACGCACATGGCCGGTGCAAGCATGGATGACGGGGAAAACCCCGTCGGCATCAACGTCACACCGCTGGTGGACATCATTTTCTGTTTGTGCGTGTTCTTCATGATCTCCTTCAAGTTCAAGCAGATCGAAGGCAAGTTCGACACTTGGCTACCCAGGGGTAAGGGGATGGGCGGCGTCGCCTCGGGAAGCGACGTCATCAAGGAGATCCGCATCGCGATGTACTGGGACGAGGTCGCGGAGAAGACCGTTCGGCAGTACACGAACCGTCGCATCGAAAGCGACGACGAGCTGCAGAACCTGATCCGCGAGGCCCACGACGACGCCGTAGCGACGAACAATCCGGACATCCCGGTGACGATCGACGCGGAGCCGCGTGTGCCCTGGCACGAGGTGATCAAGGTGATCAACCTCTGCAAACGCAATCAGATCGACAACATCGAGTTCGCGCTCGGCGCCCCGCCGCCCGCGAAGTGAAAACGACCGGCGGCCGGGCGCGAATGCTGAGCGCGTCCGGCCTCCGTCGCGGGGCGCAGGGAGACGATGAATTCGCAGCCCCGCATCTGGCCGAGCGCGCTGTGCGCGTTGCTCGCCGCCTTCGGACCGCACGCCGCCGCGCAGGAAACGCCGGCCGCTCCCCAGGTCAGCGTTCCGTTCAAGTCGGCGCCGGAGTCCGCGCAGCCGCCGAGCGCCGAGAACAACTCGGGCGCGCTCGACGGCGCGCGCACCCTAGCTCCGCTCGATGAAGCAACGCGCGCGCGACTGGAGCCCTTGTTCGAGGGCGCGCTGCTCGACACGCGCAACGGCGACGACTTCCTCGAGACCACCGGCTACCGCCGCTTGATCGAGATCGTCTCGAGCTACACGCCCGAGGAAGTGCACGCCAAGGTCACGCGCGATCTCGACTACCCCGACGCGATCGCGCATCCGGAGAACTGGCAGGGAGAGTTCGTCCGCGTTCGCGGTCTGATCGGCAACATGCACGCGGTCAAGCTCGCGCGTCCGATCTGGGACCACCCCGACGTGTACCAAGGCGTGCTCGCCCAGCCCGACGGCGCCGAGGGCCTGATCTTCGAGCTGCTCGACGCGCCGCCCGATGTCCGCCTGCGCGAAGACGTCGTCGACCTCGAAGGCGTTTTCTACCGCACGCTCAAGTACCAGCGGCAGATCACCAAGTACGGCAAGACCCAGACAGCCCCCTACTTGATCGTGCGCAACATCACGCTGGTCGACACGAAGGTCGCGAAGACCGACCGCGGCGCCGTCGACTACATCGCCAAGATCCTGATCGGCCTGGGCGTGATCTACGTCGTGTTCCGGGTCGTCA